>NZ_JBDPLV010000104.1:0-31960 GCF_039871605.1 Acrocarpospora sp. B8E8
AGCGCGGCGAGTTCTGCATCCCAGGACACGACCAGATCGTAGGAGAAGGGTAAGGACACCCGCAGACCATCCCGCCTTCGACGACGATGCGGAGGTCAAACAGCAAAACGATCTACGGATGTAGTACCGGGGAGGTCTATTTCGGCGATTGCGCCTGGGGGGATTGTGGTGGTGACGGTCAGGGTGCTTTCGGTTCTGGTCCAGGTGACTGAGGTTGGGCCGTAGCGGGTGTGGAGTTCGGCGGTGGCGTGGGTGAGGTCGCCGCCGGAGTGAAGGTCTCCGTCGGCGTCGTCCACAAAGACCCTCGCAGACGCCCAGCTCGCCGCCGCAGCGGGCAACCCCCCGCTGACCAGCCCGACCACCCTGGAGAACGTCGTACCGCTGCCCCAGATCCCGACCGGCGACCCGCGCGTACTGGCTGTGTCGCACACCGATCGCTGGCGGGGCGCCCTGTCGCGCTCGCTTCATTGGGCGAGGCGCTGGAGTTGCCCTTCGTGCACGTCGCTCACCCACTCCCAGCCAGGCTTGGCCGATGGGCCGACCCGTGGGTCGGCGGGGACTTGGCCGTTCCGCAACGCGAGTACGTACGCCCGATCCTGGTCGATCCGTGCCTGTACCTGGTCGGATCCGCCGACGGAACCGTGGCCCGGGACGACGACATCGACGTCGCCCGCCACGCCCTCCAGCAGCCGCAGCGCTGCGAGGTAGTCCTCGATCGGGTCAGCGGTGCCGTCCAGGTCGAGCATCGGAATCAAGACATCAGAAAGCATGTCGCCGGCCACGAGAACCCCGCGTTCCTCGATCAACAGCGCCGCATGGCCCGGTGCATGCGCTTGATGCTCGATGATCCGGACCCCGGGGCCATCCCAAGGAATCTGCGCAGTTTCGGCGGGCAGGCCGGTAATGAGGCCGAGTAGGTCCAGCGGTACCTGCCCGGCGATTTCCGTCTCGAGCAGGTGGTCGGCGATGCGAGCCTTCGCACCTGCGTCCGACAGCTGATCTCGGACAGCGGCCGCGCAGCGCGCCGTGCCGTAGCGGGGCACCTCGCCGAGCCGGGCGTGCCAGAGCAGGTGATCCCAATCCGGATGCGTAGAAAACCCTGCCACAACGGGCTGACCCAACTCGTGAAGGTCGTTCGCGAGGCAGTCGATCTCGGAGCCGGTCACCCCGGGGTCGATGAGCAACACACCGGCCCGGCCCTGCACCACAACGGCGTTGCTCTGCACGAACTCGCTCTCGTGGACCAGCACGCCCTCCGCGACCTGCCTCAGCACGAGCTCGCCTCCTTTACATCCCGGATGGCGTAGTGATGCATCGTGACGCCCTGCTCGAACGATCGCTGCTCGAGCAGGTCGAGATCGATCGGCACGTCGTAGTCGTCGAACAGCGGCCTGCCGAAGCCGAGGATTGCCGGGTGGGTGAAGAGCATCAGCTCGTCGAGAAGCCCCGCCCGGAGCAGTTGCGTCGCGAGCGCCGCGCCGCCCACACTGATGCTGCCGTCGGTCCCGGCCCGCAGGGCGGCGAGTTGCTCGATCGCGTCGTCTCCGCCGATGATCCGGGTGTTGTGATCGGCGCTGCGGCGGGTGCGGGAGACAAGCACCTTGGGCTTGGCTGTCCAGATCTCGCCGTATTCACGCATGAAGTCCGGCAGTGACGCGTCCTCGGGCGCCCGTGGCCAGTACTCCTCCATGACCTCGTAGTAGACCCGGCCCTGGACCATGAGCGCGAGCGCCTGCGTCAGCGCGTTGCACTCGCGGTGCAGTTCCTCGTCGATGCGCAGCCACTCACCAGCACCGTTGTCCCCAGGAACTTGCTCGATCCGCAGGTCGAGGGACACCTGCATCGAATAGACGAAGCGGCCCATCAGCTCCTCTTCCCAAGAGTGATTGCATTCTGCAACTACTATAGGTAGGACGAAATACCTGTCAAGGAGGAATCGTGGAACCACGGTCCGGGTGTCCGATCAACGCCGCCGTCGAGGTGCTCGGAGATCGCTGGTCGTTGCTCGTGCTTCGCGACGTCATCTTCGGCGACCGCCGCTACTTTCGGGCGCTGCTCACCGGGTCGATCGAGGGCATCGCTTCGAACATCCTCGCCGACCGCCTCGTGCGGCTCCTCGACGCGGGGATCCTCACCCGCGGCACCGCCGCGCGGGGGCAGCGCGCTCGCTACAGCCTCACTGAAGCTGGTATCCAGACTCTTCCGATCATCTACGCCCTCGGCAACTGGGGCCTCGACTGGCGCCCGGGCAGCGACGAGCTCCGGAGCCGGCAGCAGCTCATGCGCGATGAGGGTCCGGCGTTCATCGAGGAGTTCATGGACGAGCTTCGCGTCCGCCACCTCGGCGCCCCGCCGAAGCCGCACGACGGTCCAGGCCCGTTCGAGCGCCTCGACGCCGCCTACGCCGCGGCCGCCGAGCAAGAACACGTCGATTAACGGTGACGGAACGTCCCCCGCCCTTACCTTCTTGGGCTCCGGTAGCGTGCCGTCACCGCGCACAAGACGTCGCCGCCATGGGACAGACGCACTGCATGCCCGACGTCGGATGACTCCGCAACGCCCCGGAGCCGTTTTGAACTCGGATCTTGCCGGATCCCCTGGTTGCTGACGAGGTGGTGCCAAGACGCGGTGGCGCACGGCTGGCCCACGGCGCGCCTGTGGTGGCGGTGAACCGCGCAAGGCGGAGCTGGTGCCATGAGGAGGAGGGCCGCAAGGAAGGAGGCCGGTGATGACCCGACCCGTCGGTATCGACCTGGGCACGACGAACTCGGTCGTGTGCGTGCTGGAAGGCGGTGAGCCGACCGTTGTCACCAACACCGGGGGCTCGCGGACGACCCCTTCGGTGGTCGCGTTCGCCAAGAGCGGTGAGGTGCTGGTCGGTGAGATCGCCAAGCGGCAGGCGGTGACCAACGTGGAGCGCACCGCGCGCTCGGTGAAACGCCACGTGGGGGATGCGACGTGGCGCTTCCCTGAGGCGGGCAGCGTGGACGGCAAGCGGTACACGGCACAGGAGATCTCCGCCCGCGTGCTGCAGAAGCTGAAGCGGGACGCCGAGGCATACCTCGGCGAGGGTGTCACCGAGGCCGTCATCACGGTGCCGGCCTACTTCGACGACGCGCAGCGCACCGCGACCAAGGAGGCGGGGGAGATCGCCGGCCTGAAGGTGCTGCGGATCATCAACGAGCCGACCGCGGCGGCGCTGGCCTACGGACTGGACAAGGAGAACGACCAGACCATCCTGGTCTTCGACCTGGGCGGCGGGACGTTCGATGTGTCGCTGCTGTCCGTCGGCGAGGGCGTGGTCGAGGTGAAGGCGACCTCCGGAGACACCCACCTGGGCGGCGACGACTGGGACCAACGGGTCGTCGACCACTTGGTCACGCAGTTCAAGAACGGCTACGGGATCGATCTGTCCCAGGGACAAGATGGCGATGCAGCGGATGCGTGAGGCGGCCGAGCGCGCCAAGATCGAGTTGTCGTCTGTCTCGGAGACGAACGTCAACCTCTCGTACATCACCGCTTCGGCCGAGGGCCCGCTGCACATGGACGAGAAGCTGACCCGCGGGCAGTTCCAACGGCTCACCCAGGACCTGCTGGAACGTTGCAAAGGGCCCTTCGGTCAGGCGATCAACGACGCGCACCTGCAGGCCGCCGACATCGACCACGTCATCCTGGTCGGCGGCGCGACGCGCATGCCCGCCGTGGTCGACCTGGTACGTGAGCTGACCGACGGCAAGGAGCCGCACAAGGGAGTCAACCCGGACGAGGTGGTGGCGATCGGCGCCGCGCTACAGGCGGGGGTGCTCAAGAGCGAGGTCAAGGACGTCCTGCTGCTGGACGTCACCCCGCTGTCGCTCGGCATCGAAACCAAGGGCGGCATCATGACCCGGCTCATCGAGCGCAACACCACGATCCCGACCAAGCGCTCGGAGGTGTTCACCACGGCCGACGACAACCAGCCGTCCGTGACCATCCGGGTCTACCAGGGCGAACGCGAGATCGCCGCCTACAACAAGAAGCTCGGCATGTTCGAGCTGACCGGCCTGCCGCCCGCGCCGCGCGGGATCCCGCAGATCGAGGTCAGCTTCGACATCGACGCCAACGGCATCATGAACGTCTCCGCGAAGGATCTCGGCACCGGCCGTGAGCAGTCGATCGTGATCACCGGCGGGTCGGCCCTGCCGAAGCAGGACATCGAGCGGATAGTGCGCGAGGCGCAGCAGCACGCCGAGGAAGACCGCCGCAGGCGCGAGGCCACCGAGACCCGCAACAACGCCGAGTCGCTCGTCTACTCCACGGACAGGCTGCTGCGCGACAACCCGGACAAGGTGCCGGCGGACGTCACATCCCGAGGTCGAGTCCGCGCTCGCCGATCTGAAGGACAAGTTGAAGCGCGAGGATATAGGCGCCATCAGGCAGGCGAGCGAGAAGCTTTCGACCGCTGCCCAGAAGGTGGGCCAGGCGATCTACGCACAGGCGCAGGGCACCGCTACGGGTGCAGAGGCTGCCGGTGCGGGTGAACAGCGAGGCGCCGGCGAGGAGGAGGTCGTGGACGCGGAGATCGTCGATGAGGACAAGCGCCAGGAGGGCGAGCGATGAGCCGGCGATCCGATTCCGCACGGCAAGGGCGGCCGGCCGCCGCCCTACCGATGCCTGCCCCGAGCTCAGGCGACAGGACCGAGCACGCCGCCACGCCGTCGCCGGCTCGCGACGCGCTGGCGTCACCGCGGCGCGCCAAGTCAGGTAGGGCGGCCGGACGGCCACGATCATGGTCACGGACGGCCAGAGTGCGGGCGGAGCTCGCTGAACGCACCGCGGATCTGCAGCGCGTCAAGGCGGAGTACGACAACTACCGCAAGCGAATCCAGCGCGACCAGGCGGTTGTGCACGACATCGCCGTGGCGGACGTGCTGCGGGGCTTGTTGCCCGTTCTCGACGCCATCACCCGGGCCCGCGAGCTCGGCGACGTCTACGGCGGCTTCCAACTGGTCGCTGAGACGCTGGAAGCGGAACTCGCGGCCCTCGGCCTGGAGGCCTTCGGCATGCCGGGCGAGGCCTTCGACCCGACGTGCCACGAGGCGGTCTCGTACGTACCCTGCGCTCAGCCCGGCCGCGCCACCTGCAGCGAAATCCTGCTGCGCGGCTATCGCGCCGGCGATCACCTCCTGCGACCGGCTCGGGTCACGGTCACCAGGCCACCCCCACAGGGCAGAGGCCCGGCATGACGAGCACCCGAAAAGTCCTGTTAAGCGGACCAGAGTCCAACGGCTGACCATGACCTTCCGTTCGGATGCCGGCAGAGAGCCGACCTGAAACGGGGCTTCATCCTGGGCGACGTCGCCGCGGACTGGCCGCTGGCGCGAGACCGCTTCCACGTCTACTTCGACGCCTCCGGCCTGGTGGCCGTCTTCCCCATGATCGGGGGCTACTGGCGCACCCCGGACGACAACCCGCCGGACAACCCCGGGCTGGACCACTTCACCGCCTACGTCGCCGAGCGCACGCCCCTGGACTCCCGCGCACGCGACCTGCAGTGGAGCTCGTCGTTCGTGGCCCGCGAGCCTGGCCGACCGCCTTCGCCACGGCCGCGTCCTCCTGGCCGGCGACGCCGCGCACAGCCACAGCCCGGTGGGCGGCCAGGGCATGAACACCGGCATGCAGGACGCCTACAACCTGGGCTGGAAACTCGCGCTCGTCGTCACCGGCCGCGCCGGGGAATCCCTCCTGGACAGCTACCAGGCCGAACGATGGCCCGTGGTCAAGGCCGTGGTCGACGCCACCTCGACCACCACGAAGGTCGCCACCGGCACCTCCCTGGTCGCCCGCAGAGCCAGGCGGCACGCGCTGTGCCTGCTCGGCAGGCTCAACCCCGTACAACAGCGACTGTCGAACGCCTTCGGCGAGCATCTGGTCCACTACCGCGGCAGCGACCTCGTCTTCGAACGCTGGCACGAATCGCCGGCCAGGGCGTGGAGTGACGTCGCCCGTACCGGACCCGAAGCCGGAGAACTGGTGCGGGACGCCTACCTCGAGAACCGCGAAGGACCGGTGGCACTCCGCCACCTCCTCCGCCCGCCGGATCACCACCTCTTGCTGTTCGCCGCGGACACCACCGACTCCGCCACCCTGACCGCCTGGCAGACCTCCGCACGCGAGGCGATGACCGGGCACGGCGAGGTCCACGTCGTCACCCGCGGCCACCTGCCTCACGACCCCGCGGACGGCATCTTCGCCGACCTGCGCAGCGAGGCGCACAACCGCTACGGCGTGCGCCGCCCCAGCCTGTATCTGATCCACCCGGACAAATACGTCGGCTTCCGCGGCGACAGCGTCGACCTCGAACCAGTGAACGACTACTTCCGCGCCTGGCCACCCGGCACCACGGTCTTCGAGCTGGACTTCGCCGACGTACTCGCCTTCAAGGCGGCCGTGCTCGACGGCCGCGGCGCGACCCCCGCGTGCCATCGCGTCGAGGTCGCCACCGACCTGCGCCAGGACTGGCCGCGCGCGCTGACGGAGTCAGGCTTCAGCCCGCGGCGGCCGGCGGCCTGGCTGGCGGAGGGCATCCTGTACGCGCTGCCGCCCGAAGCCGCCGACCTGCTCCTCGACCGGATCACCGCCGTCTCCGCACCGGGAAGCGTGCTCGCCCTGGACCACGCGGAGGACTCCAAGCTGCTCCGCACCGCCCGCGCCGACATCTCCGCCGAACTCGTCGGACTATGGCGAGGCGGCCCCGCCGAGAACCTGGACACCTGGCTCTCCAACCTCGGCTGGCAGCCCTCCGTGACGGACATCGCCGAGGCCGCAGCCGCCTGCGAACGCCCGATCCCACCCGCGTTCGACCCCGCCCGCGCCCGACAGCGGGCGCGGCTGGCTGGCGACGGCACGCCTCCCATGACCTCGCTGACAAACGGCGTGCCCGCCATCGAGATCGCGGCCCGGACTGGGGCCGTTCCGATGACTACCTTCCCGGGCAACCATGGCCAGGAGGTCGAACGTGAGGCCGGCGGCGGCCAGCGCGGTGATCTGAGCGTGGTCGTAGGCGGGTGAGACCTCGACGACATCCGCACCGACGATGTCGAGGTCCGCGAGGGAGTACAGCAGCAGCTGAAGCTCCCGGGTGCTCAGCCCGCCGGGCTCAGGGGTGCCGGTCGCGGGCGCATGGGCGGGATCGAGCACGTCGATGTCGATGCTGATGTAGACCGGCCGATCAGCCACTCTCTCCCGGAGCCGGTCGGCGGCGTGCTCGATGCCGCGCCGCGCGACGTCGAGTGTGGAGATCGTCGCGAATCCCAGCTCCCTGTCGTCCTCCAGATCCTTGGCGGCCGGGGTTGTGTGGCGAATGCCCACATGGGCGCAGTGGTTCACCGCCAGCAGTCGCTCCTCGGTGGCCCGGCGGAACGGAGTGCCGTGAGTGAGCCGCGCACCGAACACGTTGTCCCAGGTGTCGAGATGGGCGTCGAAGTGGATGAGTGCCACGGGGCCGTGGTGCCGATGGGCGGCTCGCAGCATCGGGAGGGCGACGGTGTGGTCGCCGCCCAGAGTGATGATCCGGTCAGCACTTCGATAGAGCCGCTGAGCGGCCGACTCGATCTGACTCACCGCCTCGGCGATGTCGAAGGGAGTCACGCCGACGTCACCGGCGTCGGCGATCTGCAACCTCGACCACGGCTCGATCTCGAGCCCGAGGTGGTAGGGCCTCAGGAGTTTGGAGCCGGCGCGAATGGCCTCCGGGCCGAATCGTGCGCCTGGCCGGTAGGTGGTACCGGCATCGAACGGCACGCCGAAGATCGCGACGTCGGCCCGGGAGACCTCGTCGAGCCGCGGCAGGCGGGCGAACGTGGATGGCCCCGCGAAACGCGGGAGCTGCCTGATGGAATCGGGCGGTCCGACGATCCCTGTGTCGCCGGACTCCGCGAGCTCGTCCTTCTCAACGCTCGACAACGCGATTCTCCTCCCAAGGTGACCGGCCCCCGTCTTCTGGGCCTCACAGTAGTCAGAGCTCTCTCCCGGGCATTCGGTCGATCGCACGAGGGATTCGCGCCGCTTCCGGCCTTCGGCACAATGCGCCGATACCTGGTGAGGACAATCATGCGAAGGTCGGCATGACACCCACGAGTGAGGATTCCGCTTGCCTGAGAATGCATCGGATGCGTATGCGTCCTCGACTCCAGACCTGCTCGGCGCCTTGGACGGAGAGCGCCGGCGATTGGGCATCCCGGGTGCCGTCGTCCACGTGAGCGGTCCGTCGTACGGCAGTTGGACCCGTGCGCTCGGCGTCTGCGATCTGGCCACCGGGGTGCGGCTCACCGCCGACAGCCGCATGAGGATCGGGAGCCTCACGAAGACCATCGTGGCGCTGATCGTCCTACGCCTGGCGGAAGCCGGAGACCTCTCCTTGGACGATGAGATACAGGCCCATCTGGCAGAGCCGCAGATCCCGCGAGGAGTCACCGTTCGCCGTCTCCTCGACATGACCTCGGGCCTGCCCGACTACACCTCGGAGGAGTTCGTCGCCGGTCTGCTCCTCGAGCCCGACCGGCTCTGGACTCCCTCCGAGCTGCTCAAAGTCGCCCTGCGGAACCCGCAGCAGTTCGAGCCCGGCACCTCCTGGGCGTACTGCAACGCCGGCTACATCATGCTGGGAATGCTCATCGAGCACGTAACCGGCGCACGAGTCGAGGACGTCGCGCGCCGGCTGGTCTTCGACCCCCTCGGCATGCGGGAGACCGAGCTCCCGCCGCTGACGCACGACGCCGCCGCCCTGCCGGATCCTCGGCTGCGTGGGTACCACCGCCGGGACGGCGAACTCGTCGACGCGACGCGCGTCAACCCGTCCTGGGCGTGGACCGCCGGTAACGCGGTGTCCACCGTGGGCGACTTGAGACTGCTCATCGAGGCATCGGTGCGCGGCGACCTCCTCCAGGAGCAGACCCGGCGTGAACGCATGCGCACCCACCCGGTGCCCGACAGCACCATCACCTACGGCCTCGGCATCGCGAACTTCGACGGCATGTGGGGCCACAACGGCGAACTGCCCGGATTCCAATCGTTCGCCGGCCACGATCCGGCGACCGCGATGACCGTCGTCGTCCTCACCAACCTCGACGACCACTCCGCGGACCTGCTCGCCGCGTTCCTGCGCACCCGGCTCGCGAACGCTGCCGGCTCATGAGGAAAAAGCCGACACCCGAGGATTCCACCGGGCCGGAGGTGTCCGGGAACCTGTCGCTCCTCCTCGAGGATCTGAGCAGACTCGTTCGTACCGAGTCGCCGTCGACGGACCTGGACGCGGTCGGCCGCTCCGCGCGGGTGGTCGCGGACTTGGTTCATGAGCGCTTGGGGCGTCGGCCAGAGATCCTGTGCGTCGACGGAGTCGACCATGTCCTGCTGCGCGGGGCCGATCCGAAGGTCATGCTCCTCGGGCACCACGACACCGTCTGGCCGCTCGGCACGTTGGACGAGCTGCCCTACACCGAAACTGCCGGCGTCGTCAGTGGCCCGGGCTGCTTCGACATGAAACTCGGCCTCGTCCAGGCGATCCACGCTCTCGCGTGGCTGCGGCGATGCCGCGGCACCGGCGTCCTCGACCAGGTGACCCTTCTCATCACGGGCGATGAGGAGCTGGGGTCCACGACATCACGGGCACTGATCGAGCAGGAAGCAGGCCGCTGCCGGGCAGCCCTCGTGCTGGAGGCGGCCGGCCCGGGCGGCGCACTTAAGACGGGGCGCAAAGGCGTGTCCCTCTACCGGATCGAAGTGCTCGGTCGTGCCGCGCACAGCGGTCTCGATCCGGAGAAGGGCGTGAACGCGACCATCGCGATCGCCGAGGTGGTGCTGCCGATCGCCCAGCTCGCTGACCCGGCGGCCGGTACGACCGTCACCCCGACGGTGATGAGCGCGGGCACGACGCCCAACACCGTGCCCGCGACGGCCACTGTGGCTGTCGACGTCCGGGCCGGCACCGCCGAGGAGCAGCACCGCGTGGACCGGGCGATCCGCGAGGTCACGCCGGTTCTCGTCCCGGCGGAGATCCGGGTGCGGGGCGGAATCAACCGGCCGCCCATGGAACGGAGCGCGGCGGCGGCGCTGTTCAGCCAGGCACAACGAATCGCACGCCGCCTCGGCCATCCTCCGCTGGAGGAGATGACGGTCGGCGGCGCATCGGACGGGAACTTCACCGCGGGTATGGGAGTACCCACCCTGGACGGGCTCGGTGCCGTCGGCGGCGGCGCCCACGCCCGCGACGAGCACGCGGAGATCGCGTGGATCCTCCCGCGTACGCGACTGCTCACCACCCTCATCGAGGAACTCACAGGTAGGAGCGCCGGGCCTCAACGGCGGGCGGAGATCACCTGACGCGCGCGCTCGCTGCTCGCCGCGAGTTCGTACAGGACTGTGATGAATCCGAGGAGATCTGCCGACGCCGTGAGGACTGTCGACACCGTCCGGTCGGCCGTCCGGGCGCAGCCGGGGATGCAGGCGGCGAGCTCGGCGGCCACCGGCGAGGGCAGGTCGACCTCGACCTCGAACGACGGGGGCGGCGGCGGACAGCTCAGTGCCGACGCGCGGGCCACGGCATCGGCGGCCCCTTCCCGCACCAGGTTCCTCGCCACGCTCGGCGCGACGGAGTCCGTGGCCGAGAATCCGTGTGTCTTCTTCACGGTCACGATCGTGGCCTCGGGGAAGATCTCGGTCGCGATCGCGCCGATGACGTCATCCCCGGTGACCAGGCCCACCGGGACACCGAGCGATGCCGCGTACAGGGCATTGACCTCGGCCTCCGACACCGGTGATCCGTTGACTCTGACCTCACCGAAGTAGGCGGAGAAGGTGTGCGCCAAGAGCCCGGGCGTGCCGGCCGGCGCGTGGTAGCCCACGAAGAGCGCCACGGCGCAGTCCTCGGTCAGGCCCTCGGCCATGCACTGGGCCTTGGGTTTCCCGAAGACCAGCCGTGCCCTTGGGTCGAGGCGCTCGTGGATCAGATTGTCCATCGTCCCGTGGGAGTCGTTCACGAGCACGCTCGTCGCTCCGCCGTCGAAGGCGCCCGCGATCGCGGCATTGGCTTCCTCGGTCATGAGCTCCTGGGCTCGGGGGTAGCCGAACCCGCCGCGCACGATCTGGTCGAGGGTCCCGATGCCGGCGATGCCCTCCATGTCGACGGAGATGTACGCCTTCATCGCTGAGCTTCTCCTTCGTCGGTGCCGCGCGTCACTCCCATTGTCGTCAAGGCTTTCGCAGCAATACTGGGTCGATCGTCCAAATCGAAACGAGCATAGATGTACGATTACACAATGGGTGGCGGTATGGGTAGTCCAGCAGACCTGGGGCGGCTGGTCGAGCGGCTCGGCTCGACGTTGCTGACCATCAAGGCGGGGCCACGTCAGCCGGCTCGTGCCGTGACGACCGTCGTCCTTCACGACCCTCTGGACCAACCCGACGTCCCACCAGACGCAGTGGTGCTGGGCGTCGGCGTGCCAGCCGGCGACAGCTTGGTCACCCTGGTCAGAGCGCTGGGCGAAGCCGGGGCCACGGCCCTCGTGGTCCGGGAGCCGCTGACCGTCGATGAGGTGGTCGCGCGCGAGGCGGAGCGCGGCAACGTGTCCATCTTCGGTCTGGTGCAGGGCGCATCGTGGATCCACGTGGCGACGTTACTGAGCGGCGCTCTGCATCTCGGCGCCGATGGGGAGCCTGCTGTCGGTGGCGATGCGGACCGAGACTTGTTCGCCTTGGCGAACTCGCTGTCGGCTCTCATCGATGCCCCGGTCACCATCGAGGATCTGTCGTCGCGGGTGGTCGCCTTCTCGGCTGACCAGGCTGGAGCCGACGAGCCGCGCCGCCTGACGATCCTTGGTCTCCAGGTGCCGGAGATCTACAGCGAATACCAAAGAGAGCAAGGCATGTTCCGCCGCTTGTACGCTTCGGAGCGACCGGTGTTCATGCAGAACCCTGCCCCCGGCACCCGTCCCCGGGTGGCGATGCGGGTCCTAGCAGGCAACGAGATTCTCGGCTCCATCTGGGCCGCCGTGGCAGGGCCGCTCACCCCCGAGCGGGAAGCCGCCATGATCGAGGCGGCACGAGTGATCGCGCTCGAGATGCTGCGTGCTCGCGTCAGCGCCGATGCCTCCCAACGACTCGGAGTGGCCCTACTGTCCATGCTCCTTGAGGGAGGGACCGGCGCGCGCGAAGCCGCTCAGCAGCTGGCCTTCGGTTCGTCGCCGGCATGCGTCCTGGTCCTGGGCCCGCTGCAATCTGACGACGAGGTCCGCACGGCGGCCGACATCCAGCGAACGGCCGCCACACTTCGAACGCACCTCAGGCCTACATATCCGCGTGCCATCGCCGCCCAACTCGGTGGCGCGGTCTACGCCGTCGTCCCCCTGCGTGCCGCGGCCGCCCCAGCGCTGGCCGCCATGAAGGACCTGGCCGGCGAGTTCATCGCTCGTTTGGACACCACCACCGAGTTCTGCGCTGGACTCGGTGGCATCGTCGAGGATGTCAGCGAACTCGGCTCATCACGACGCGATGCCGATGCCGCGATGCGGGTGCTGAGATCCAATCCGCGCGAGGGTAGAGGTGTCGCGTCACTGGCGGATGTGGAGATCGAGTTCCTCCTGCTCCGCCTCAGCGACCTGATGGCAGCCGACCGCATCGAACTAACCGGCCCGCTCGGCGACCTGGAGGATTACGACGCCAAACACGACACCCAGTTGGTGTCGACACTCCAGAGCTGGCTCGAGCACTTCGGGGACGTCGTCGCCGCGGCACGCGCCGTCCACGTGCACAAGAACACGTTCCGATACCGGCTCGGCCGGATCGAGAAGATCGGAGGTGTGGATCTGACCAACCCCGATGAACGATTCGCTCTGATGCTGCAACTCCGCCTCGGCGCCGGTCGGCGATCGCCGCGGCCACCCCGATAAGAACGCGGTAGACCGAGTAGCCACCGGGATCGCCTCAGCTGGTCCCGGGTTGGTCGATCGTCCAAGATCTGCGCACGCAGATCAGACGGACGCACGATGCGCCTCTCCGACTGGGCGGGTGACTCTTGGTGTTCGACGTAACACCCCGACTCGGACCTTAAGGCGGGCCTGCCATGAATCAACGCGCCGCTGCTTTCGCAGCTCTCCTCATTGCTCTGCCGGCTCTAGCGGCTTGCGGCGGCTCGGGGTCGGGATCGGGATCGGACGGGGGCCAGGCGGGCTTCGCGACGGACGGCACGTTCGCGTTCGCGATCGACTCCGACCCAGGCGACCTGAATCCGCTCGTCACCAACCTCGTCAACGCGCAGATCGTCGGAATGTACTCCTACGACACGCTGATCTTCCCCGACCCTGAGACAGCCAAGCCCGCGCCGTTCCTGGCAGAGAGCTGGACCGAAAGTCCGACCAAGGTCACCTACACCCTGCGCGACGGCATCACCTGCGCCGACGGTACGCCGTTCACCGCGCAGACTGCCGCTGACAGCCTCAACTGGATCGTCGACCCCGCCAACAAGTCGCCTCGCCTGGAATCCGTCGTGCCGGCGGATGCCAAGGCGAGCGCGAAGGGCAACGTTCTCACCGTCACCACCGCCAAGCCGAGGCCCTTCATGCTGTACGACATCGGCGCGCAGCAGATGGTGTGCGAGCGCGGTCTGAAGGACCCCAAGAGCCTCTCCGCGGGGAGCGCCGGCACCGGCCCGTTCGTCATCGATCGCGTCGTGGCCGGAGATTCGATCACACTGACCCGCAGATCGGGCTACACGTGGGGCCCCAAGAACAGCACCTCGGACACGCCGGGGATGCCGAAGATCGTGACGATCAAGATCGTGCCGAGCCCGTCGACCAGAGCGAACCTGCTGCTGTCCGGGGAACTCAACGCAGCCTTGGTGAGCGGCAAGGACGAGGAACGCCTCACCGATCTCAAGTCGATGCCATCGCCGGCCATGTCCGGGATGATCATCTACAACCACTATCAAGGTCTCCCGACTGCTGATGTCAACGTACGACGCGCGCTGACTCAGGCGATCGACCTCGACACCCTCACGAAGATCCTGACCGGCGGCAAGGGCGAACGAGCGACCTCGCTGCTCTCCGGAAGCCCGAGCCTGTGCACCTACGACGCCGTCGAGGGCAACCTGCCTTCCTCCGACCCAGCGGCTGCTGGTCAGGCGCTGCGCGCGGTGGGCACGCCGATCAACATCACACTTGTGTATGACAACACCACGGACACGGGCAGCGCCGCTGCGGAATACGTCGCGAAGCAGTGGGAGACTGCCGGCGCCGCCGTGAAACTCGACGGTGGTGACGAGAACTACATCATCAGCCGGACCTTCGCGGCCAAAGATCCGTCGGGCTGGACGGCATCGCTGGGGCTCAACCTTCAGTCGGGCACACCGGCCATCTTCCCGCAGTACCTCGCCGGACCTGCCGCCCCTGCGGGAACGAACTTCGCCTCCATCGACAACAAGGACTACAACAGTCGCGTCGCCGCGACCGCTGGCCTGGCCGGTGACACGGCCTGCAAGGCCTGGGCCGAGGCGGAAAAGACCCTGATGACAAGCGCTGACCTGATCCCGGTATCCATTACGCCGTACAAGATGTTCTTCAATGGCGCGACGGCGCTCTACCGGCCGATCGGCGGGCAGTTGCCCGGTTCCGCGATCCGCATGCTGAAGTGACTACGGAACCGACTGCCACTCTGCTGACAGGAACTGGGGCGGGACCGGATTCCGCGACCGGAACGAGCCGAGGCGGAGGCGGGCGGCTAAGGGCCTTCATCGTGCGACGACTGGTACGGCTCGCGTATTCGTTGGTCACCCTGGTGACTGTTGTCTTCCTGATGGTCCGTCTGATCCCAGGAGACCCAGTTCGCAATGCCCTGGGAATCCACGCGACGGCTGCGGTCGTGGAGGCACAACGCGAAAGCTTGGGACTGAACGACCCGCTGTGGATGCAGCACCTGGACTTCTGGAAGGGGCTGCTCACGTGGGATCTCGGAGACTCCTTCTCTCTTCACCAGCCGGTGACCACGATCATCGAGCAGCGCCTGCCGGCGACCCTGGAACTTGCGTTCCTGTCGCTGGCGATGGTGCTCCTGGTGTCGGTCCCGCTCGGCATCGCCGTCGCCGCGCTCACCCGAGGTGGCCGCAGACCCACCGTCGACCTGGCTTACACCTCGGCGAGCGGCCTGTTCGCTGTCATCCCCGAGTTTCTCATGGGAGTCGCTCTGGTGTACCTCTTCGCCGTCCAGAGCCACGTGTTGCCCGTGGCAGGCCGAGCCGGTCTGAGCTCGTATGTACTGCCCGTCCTGGCACTGTCGATCGGAGTCGCTGCGGGCGTCTCGAGGATCGTCCGTGTTGAGGCGCTGACCGTATTCGAGCAGGACTACATCCGGACGGCGCGTGCGAAGCGCATGTCGAGGTGGCGCCTGTACTTTCGCCACGCTCTGCCGAACCTGGTGACCTCCTCGCTGACCGTTGCCGGAATCGTGCTTGGCTCCCTCGTTGCGGGCACGGTGCTGATCGAGACCATTTTTTCGTGGCCCGGACTTGGGCTCACGATCGTGGACGCGGTGCGGAGTAAGGACTTTCCACTCGCACAGGGGATCGTCATCGTCTACGGCTTGATCGTCCTCGTCTCCAACCTCTTGATCGACATCGTCTTGGTCTGCCTTGACCCGCGTTCAGCGCTGAAGGACACGTGATGGCGGTGACAAGCATGTCCTCTCCCGACTCCGCGCTGGCGGGGCCGGCCGCCGTAACGGCGGTGGGCGTGTCGATGCCCATGGCGGTCTCGTCTCGCCGCAGGTTCCTGACCGTCCTGCGCTCTCCCCTCGGCATCGGCGCGCTGGCCGCCCTGATGGTGGTCGCGTTCTTCGCGGTGTTCGGCCCGGTGCTGTGGGGCGATGTCGCGCGGCAGGCCGATCTGACCCAGCTGTCCGCGAAGCCCAGCGCGGACCACCTCCTTGGCACTGACGCGGGTGGCCGGGACGTTCTCGCGCGGGTGCTGACCGCGACCCGGCTCTCGATCGTGACCGCCGTCCTGGCGGCCGCCCTCGGCGTATCCGTTGGTGTGGTCATCGGCCTGCTGCCGACGATCGCGCCTCGGTGGCTGGGGCGGTTGACCAACAGCGCCATCGGCGTGGCACTCGCCTTTCCGGCTCTCCTGCTCGCCATCGTCGTGTCGATCACGCTCGGTGTGGGCGCCACCAGTGCCACACTGGCGATCGGCCTGGCCATGGCGCCGTCCTACGCTCGGCTTACTCAGACCCTCGGTGCGTCGGTGACCGGGCGCGACTTCGTGGCGGCAGCTCGCGTCCTCGGCGTCAGCCGACCGCGGATCCTGGTGCGGCACGTCCTGCCCAACGTGCGAGACCCACTCATCGTCAATGCCAGTATCAGTGCCGGCACTGCGCTGGTAGCGGCGACAGGGCTGTCCTTCCTGGGCCTCGGCGTACAGGCGCCAGACTACGACTGGGGCCGCATGCTCAACGAGAGCGTGGGAGCTATCTATGTGAATCCCGCTCCATCTCTGGGTCTGGGCGCTGCCATCGTGTTCGCCGGCGTGACGTTCGCGCTCGTCGGTGAGGTGCTCGCCCGGGCATTCGGGTTGCACCGACCCTCCGGCCGCCGCCGGCGGCAGGCCCCCAGCTCGACGGCAGCATCACCGGTCCTGCAGGTCGCAGATAACCCCGTGCTCAGGGTGCGCGGCCTGCGCGTGGACGCGCCCCGGGGGGATGGATGGGCAACGCCAGTTCGTGGCGTCAGCTTCGACATCGGTCGTGGGGAGATCGTCGGCATCGTCGGTGAGTCGGGCTCAGGGAAGTCGCTGACCTGCATGGCGGTCGCGTCACTCCTAGAAGAGCCACTTCACGTGACGGCGTCATCGGTCCAGTTCGAGGACACGGAACTCGTCGTCAGGGGCAAGGTGCCCGGGGGACCGCGTGCCAATTCGCTGGCCCACCAGCTCGGTACGCGACTGGCATTCGTCTTCCAAGATCCCTCGACCTCCCTCAACCCTGCCCTTCATGTCGGTACGCAGGTCGCGGAGGTTGGTCTCCTGCATGGCGGCCTCAGCCGACGCGAGGCACGTCAGCGTGCGGTCGACCGGCTTGCCGCGGTACGGCTCTCTGACCCCGCTCGCCGTGCTCGCCAGTATCCCCACGAGTTCTCGGGTGGCATGCGGCAACGAGCCACGATCGCGCTGGGGCTCATGGGCGAACCGGCGCTGGTCATAGCTGACTAGCCGACGACGGCCCTCGACGTCACAGTGCAGCGGGAAGTCTTGGCGCTCTTGCGGAAGGTGAACCGTGAGCATGGGACGGCCGTCATGTTCGTCTCACACGATATTTCGTTGGTCTCGTCATTCTGCACGCGAGTCCTGGTCATGTACCGAGGAGCCATCGTGGAGAGCCTGAGCACTGAGGATCTCGCGAGCGGACGCGCGGAGCATCCCTATACCCGGGCGCTGGTGGCAGCGGTGCCGCACATGGACGCCGTCCCGGGCACCGAGTTCGCCACGATCACCGAGGATGCTGAATTTCCCCTCGATGCCGTAGGGGAGGGGTCGGTGTGAGCGACCTCGCCTTTGAGAATGTGGGAGTCAGGTATGGAAGCGGACATGCCGCCCACCAGGCGGTTCGTGGGGTGAGTCTCAACGTGCCGAGTGGCCGGACGGTCGGGCTGGTGGGTGAGTCCGGTTCGGGCAAGTCGACGCTGGCTCGTGCCGTCGTTGGTCTGCACGAGGCTCATGCGGGCCGCATCCTGGTCGACGGCACCGATGTCGTCGGTGCCCGGGGGAGTGCTGCGTCCGTTCGCCGCACCGTGCAGATGATCTTCCAGGACGCTAACTCCTGTCTGAACCCAAGGATGTCCATCGGCGCCTCGATTGAGGAGGCGCTTGCTGTGCGTGGAAGATCCACGCGACGCGATCGCGCTCACCGGCGCGGCGAGGTGGCCACACTCCTTGAGATGGTCGAGCTCGACGCGACCCGTGCCGGCGATCTGCCCATGCAGTTGTCGGGGGGTCAACGTCAACGCGTCGCGATCGCGCGGGCGCTTGCCGCCGAGCCCCGGGTGCTGCTCGCTGACGAGATCACTTCAGCGCTGGACGTCTCGGTGCAGGGGACCGTGCTGAATCTTCTGATGCGCGTCCAGCAGGACCTCGATCTGACGGTTCTCTTCATCAGCCACAACCTCGCTGTAGTCAGGCAGTTGTGCGATGACGTCGCAGTCATGAAGAACGGGGAGGTCATCGAGGTCGGATCGGCGACCGAGGTGATCGACCACCCCAAACATCCCTACACACGCGAGCTGGTCCGTGCCGTCCCCCGGATCGGCACCCCTCTCTTCGGCAAAGGAACCACTCTATGAACTCTCGCCAGTTCAGTCTCGATGACATCCGTCAGGTCGTCACCGTTCCCGAGACTGCGATCACGGCGGATGGAAGAACGGTCGTCTTCACGCGGCGCCAGGCGGCAGACCACCGCACGGAGACATCGCTGTGGGCAGTTTCCCGCGATTCTCAGCCACAGCCGCTGACCCACGGGCCGACGGATCGAGCACCTCGCATCGTCCCAACGGGGATCATGTTCCTGCGCGATGTCGACGGATTCCCGCAGTTGCATCTCCTGCCGCACATGGGTGAGCCGACGCGGTTGACCGAGCTGCCGCTGGGGGCCGGGGCCGCGGCCGTCAGCCGGGACGGTCGCCGGGTCGCGTTCTCCGCACCCGTGAACCGCGCGCCCGGCGACGCCGCTGCGCCCATCGTCATCGACACGCTCGACCAGAAGGCGGACGGGATCGGCTGGATCGGCAGTGTCCGCCGCCAGATCTTCGTGATGGACCTGGGATCCAGGCAGATCAGACAGGTCACCGACGGCGACTACGACGCGGACGGCCCGGCATGGTCGCCCGACGGCGACCGCCTCGCATTCACGGCCTCCATGGCCCACCGCGCGGACGTCGAGCTCGAACGCCGCGCCTACGCGGTCGAGGTCGACGACCCGCTCGCTCCGGTGCGGGTGCTCGGACAGGCCACAGGAGTGACCGGTCCGGTCATGTGGGCTCGCGACGGCGCGTCGCTGCTCGCCGTGGGATCACCCGCGATGGTGGCAGGCCATGCCCGGCTTCTCCGGCTGTACGGCGACGGCAGGCCCGACACCGACATCACGGCTGGGCTGGACCGCAATGTGCTGCCGGGCGCGACGGGCTACCCAGGTGGCCACCCGGCCCAAAGCCACGACGGCAGCGAGATCGTCTTCTGCCTGCGTGACCGTGGCTGGACCCATCTGTACGGGGTCGGTCCGGATGGCGGAGAGGGCAGGCCGATCGTCGCGGAGCCGCATCAGGTCGTCTCCGCGCTCTCGGTGGCCGCCGAGGCACCCCGTGCCGCGATCGTCCTGACCACTCCTGAGTCGTTCGCCGAGGTCGCGATCGTCGACCTGGCCACCGGCGAAGTCGAGGTCCTCACCTCGCTGACGGAAGAGAGCCTCCCCGGGGTCCAGCTCTGTCGACCGGAGCCACGAGAGTTCACGATCAGCGATGGCGTCGTCGTCCACGGGTGGCTGATGGCGGCACCGGACACGACCGGAACCGCTCCGCTCCTGCTCGACATCCACGGTGGGCCGCACAACGCCTGGGCCGGTGTGGCCGACGAGATCCATCTGTACCAACAGCTCCTCGCCGCACGCGGGTGGCGTGTCCTCACGCTCAACCCCCGTGGATCCGACGGGTACGGCGAGGAGTTCTACCGAGCCGTCGACGGCGGCTGGGGACGAGCTGATCTGGCGGACTTCATCGAGCCGATCGACCAGTTGATCGCCGAGGGGATCGCCGACCCCGAGCGACTCGCTGTCGCCGGCTACAGCTACGGCGGCGTCGCGACCTGTGCCCTCACCGCCCACACCGACCGGTTCGCGGCCGCGGTGGCCGGCGGCCTGATCTGCGACTTCGCCTCCATCGCCGGTCAGCGACTGCTGCCGGAAGGCTTCTTCGCCTCGGCGACCGCAGGTGCCGCGCCGACAGACGTGGCCCGGCTCATCGAGAGATCTCCGATCGCACGCGTCGAGCATGTGAAGACACCCACGCTCGTGCTGCACGGCGAGAACGACAACACCTGCCCGATCGGACAGGCACAGCAGTGGTTCTCGGCACTGCGGATCCAGGGTGTGCCGACTCGCCTGGTGGCCTATCCAGGAGGCAGCCACCTCTTCATCGCCGACGGCGAGGTCGATCACCGCGTCGACTACCACGCCCGGGTCGTGGAATGGGTCGAGCTGCACACCCGCGCCGCCGCACGGCCGGCCGCGCTGTCGCCGGCCCCACGTGGGGAGCACTACTGGCGCCGCCGTCTGGACCTCCTCCGAGAACGGCACGGAGTCGTCGGGGCGCAACTCGGAATCGTACAGCTCGATCGGAGCGGAACGGTCTTCGACCGCATCACGGTCAGCTCCGGGGTCCTGAACATCTCGACCCGGGAACCTGTCATCGACGACGCCGTCTTTCAGATCGGGTCGATCACGAAGATCTGGACGACGATGCTCGTCATGCAGCTCGTCGACGAGGGGCTGCTCGATCTCGACGCTCCCGTGCGCGAAATCCTGCCGGACTTCAGGCTGGCCGATGACGAGTCGCCCTCGGTGACGGTACGGGCGCTGCTCAACCACACCAGCGGCATCGACGGGGACGTCTTCACCGACACCGGGAGGGGAGACGACTGCGTCGCGCGGTACGTGGAGCACCTCGCCGCCGTCTCCCACATCCACCCGCTCGGAGAGAGGTTCTCCTACTGCAATGCCGGCTTCGTCGTCGCGGGCCGCATCGTCGAGGTGCTCCGCGACATGACGTGGGACGAGGCGCTGCTCCACTATTTGATCAAGCCGATGGGCCTGCGGCACACCATCACCCTGAGCGAGGACGCACCCAAGTTCGCCACGGCGACCGGCCACGCCGGCTTCGGCGACGAGTCGGCCCCGGTGCCCCAGTGGTCGATCACCCGATCCATGGGACCCGCGGGCCTGATCGTGGCGAGCGTCGGCGACCTGCTGACGTTCGCGGAGATGTCACTACGCGGAGGGGTGACCCGGGAAGGCGTTCGTCTGCTGTCAGCCGACAGCGCTCGCCTGATGACCATCGAGCATGTCGATCTGAGACAGAGCGTCGCCACCTTCCAAGGCTGGGGACTGGGCTGGTTCCTCGAGGACTGGCGGGGAACCTTCGTATACGGCCATAACGGCGGCACGATCGGCCAACGTTCATACCTGCGCTTGATCCCCGGTACGAACTACGCGGTGGCGTTGCTGACCAGCGGCGGTCAACCGGATGGTCTCTTCTACGAGCTGTTCGCAGACGTCACGTCGTCGATCGACGGCAGTCTGCCCCCGGTTCGAGTCCGGGCCGACATGACACGTCCGCCCGAACCGCTGGAGGGCGCCTGGGAGTGCGCTGGCTATCGCGCGGAGGTGGCCCCCGACCCGGACGGTCTCAGACTGACACTGTGGGAGCGGAAGGGGCATCTGCGCGACGGCACGGCAGCAGAGCCGAAGTTCGCCGCGCTGCATGCCTCGAACATCCCGGGCGTCTACGCCTACACCACTGCTGAGCTCGCGGGGTGGGAGCAGCTCCGGCCCGTCGCCGGCGGCGCCTACAACGGACACCGCTTCCTGCGGCAGGAGCGCCAATGACGACCCAGGCGCCGAGCTCGACCCCGCTGTCGACCCCCATGGAGTTGCGGCTGCTTCACCGCCCGGAGGAGATGTCTGCCGCCTCCGAGCTCGTGGCGCAGATCTGGAAGGTCCAAAACACCCAGTCGCATGTCAGCCCGGAGCTCCTCACGGCGTTCGCGCACGCGGGCAACTACGTCGCCGGTGGTTTCCGCGGCCATGAGCTCATGGCGGTCTGCGTCGGGTTCTTCTACCAGCCCCGGGAGAATGCCCTGCACTCCCACATCGCCGGCGTGCGACCAGACGCGGCGGGCACAGGATGGGGCAGAGCCCTCAAGCACCACCAGCGCGACTGGTGCCTGGCCCGCGGTGTCACTCGCGTGACATGGACCTATGACCCCCTGGTGGCCCGGAATGCGTACTTCAACCTCCACAAGCTCGGCTGTGAGGTCGAGGTCTACCTGCCCGACTTCTACGGACCGATGGGTGACGGGCTCAACCAGGGCCAGCACAGCGACCGGATCATGGTGGCCTGGCACATCGGGCAGGCCACGGCGCCCTCACGAGCCGAGAAGGAGCACGGCCCCGCCGTGCTGAGGTCCGTGGACCGGCGACCCCAGCTCGACCTCGGCCGGGCGGAGTCTTTGCCCCGATGCGTCGTGGAGATCCCCTCGGACATCGAGGCTCTACGGCGCCACGAACCCGAGCTCGCGATCTCGTGGCGGCTCGCGCTGCGACGGGCGCTGGGTGGGCTGCTGGAAGAAGGCTGGGGCGTCGTCGATTTCGACCGCCGGGGTCACTACTGCCTCACAAGGAGCACCTGAGAATGCACATCGAGCGTGTCGAGCTCATCACGGTCCGGATGCCGCTGATCCACCCGTTCACCACCTCGTTCTCCACCCAGACGGAGCGACTTCCGCTCCTGATCCGGGTCACGGCCTCGGACCGCGGCGGCACCGTGACCGGGTGGGGCGAGTGCGTCGCCCTCGCCGAGCCGTTCTACTCGCCGGAATACCTTGAGGGAGCACGAGAGGTCCTGCGGCGATTCCTCGTGCCCGCGCTGTTCGAGTGGCAGGCCGCGGGTCACGCCGTGTCGGCGTCGACGGTCGGCGCGGCACTTGAGCACGTGGTCGGCCACCGCATGGCCAAGGGCGCTCTGGAGATGGCGATCCTGGATGCCCAGCTGCGGCTGCGGAACATGTCGTTCGCGGCGCAGCTCGGTGTGACCCGCGCCTCGGTGCCCTCGGGGGTCAGCGTCGGCATCGAGAAGTCGATTCCCGACCTGCTCGGCCGGGTGGGCGACTTCGTCGACCAGGGTTACGCGCGCGTCAAGCTCAAGATCCAGCCCGGGTGGGACCTCGAGCCGGTCAAGGCGGTGCG
Organism: Acrocarpospora sp. B8E8; assembly: GCF_039871605.1. NCBI lineage: Bacteria > Bacillati > Actinomycetota > Actinomycetes > Streptosporangiales > Streptosporangiaceae > Acrocarpospora > Acrocarpospora sp. B8E8. The sequence goes on from NZ_JBDPLV010000104.1 coordinate 23,026, forward strand.
CGAGCGGTTCGGCGACATCGCGCTGCAGGTCGACGCGAACACCGCCTACCGGCTCTCCGACGCCCGGCTGCTGCGCGGACTCGACCCCTTCGATCTGCTGCTGATCGAACAGCCGCTGGGCGAGGAGGACCTGCGGCAACACGCTCTGCTCGCGGGCCTGCTCACCACGCCGATCTGCCTGGACGAGTCGATCGTCGACGCGCGGTCCGCCGCCGACGCGATCGCGCTGGGGGCGGCGAGTGTCATCAACATCAAGCCAGGAAGAGTGGGGGGATACCTCGAGGCGGCACGCATCCACGACCTCGCGCTGGCGCACGGCGTCGCGGTCTGGTGCGGCGGCATGCTCGAAACCGGCATCGGCCGAGCCGCCAACGCGGCGCTGGCCGGGCTCCCGGGCTTCACGCTGCCCGGCGACATCTCGGGCTCGGATCGGTTCTACGCCCAGGACATCACCGAGCCGATCGTCATGAAGGACGGCGCGGTGTCGATCCCCGGCGGACCCGGGTTCGGCGTCGAACCCCTTTCCGCGGCACTCGGCGAGATGACCGTTCACACGCTCGACCTCACCGCCTAGCGACGAGACCAAGGATCAGGCCAGATGGGATCAGCAGGCAGCTACGACACCATCGTCGTCGGAGCGGGCTCGTCCGGCTCGGCACTCGCGGCACGGCTCGCCGACGCGGGACAGCGGGTGCTGCTGCTCGAGGCCGGCCGGGACTACGCGGCCTCGCAGCTTCCGGAGGCATGGAGGTCGCCGAATCCGTTGAACGCGATCCTGAACTCCGACTACAACGCGTTCTTGTGGGACGGGCATCTGGCCACCAGGACCGAGGCCCAGGAGCCCTACCTGTACTGGCGAGGCAAGGGCCTCGGCGGAAGCTCAACGGTGAACGGGCAGATCGCGATCCGGCCGCCCATCGAGGACTTCGACGAGTGGGCGGCCTCCGGTTGCACCGGATGGTCGTCCGCGGAGGTCATGGCGGACTTCGTCGCCCTGGAGTCCGACGCCGGCTTCGGCGACGAGGACTACCACGGCACCGCCGGCCCGATCCCCGTCTACCGGGCCCCGGTCGACACGTGGGGCTCGGTCGACCAGGCGCTCCGCACGGCAGCGCTCGCCTCGGGTTTCGGGTGGGCCCCGGACGTCAACGCACCCGGCGCGACCGGCGTCTCTCCCTACCCCATCAACTCGATCGACCGTCGACGGGTCTCGTGCCACGACGCCTACCTGGAGCCACGTCGCGACAACCCGGGCCTCACCATCCGCGGCGACAGCCTGGTCGACGTGGTTCTCTTCGAACGTGCTCGGGCAGTCGGCGTCCGGCTGGCCAACGGATCGGCCTTCCACGCGAACCAGGTCGTGCTCAGCGCGGGCGCCACGGCCTCGCCCTCGATCCTCATGCGCTCGGGCATCGGCCCCGCCGATGACCTCCGACGGCTGGGCATTGAGGTCCGTGCCGATCTGCCGGTGGGCCGTGGGCTCCAGGACCATCCGATGGCCCTGATCGGCATCCCGCTCACCGAAGCGGCCTCGGCCGGCCCCGCCGACCGGCACACGAACTGCTGCGTGCGCTACAGCAGCGGCACCGTGCCCGGCGGGAACGACATGATGCTGGCCGCCCTCAACCAGAACGCGCTGGCCATGGCGGCGGCCGAAGTGCGCGCCGGCGCCGGCGCCGTCGGGGTGTTCGTCAACCGGACCTACTCGCGCGGAACGCTGAAGCTTCGAAGCGCCGACCCGAGCACGCAGCCCCGGGTGGCGCTGAACATGTTGTCGGACGAGCGCGACATCGACCGCCTGGAAGCGGGCATCAGGCTCCTCGGCGACCTGGTGGCCCACTCCAGCTTCGCGGAGATCGCCGACGGCGATCTCTGGCGGGTCAATTCGTCGCTGCGCGATGCCCTGGACACACCAGGGCGACTGCGCGACTACCTGCGCGCCAGCGTGGTCGACACGCAGCACGCGACAAGCACGTGCCGGATGGGAGATCCGAACGCGCCGGAGACGGTCGTCGACCCCCGGTGCGAGGTTCTCGGTTTCGAGGGTCTCCGAGTCGTCGATGCCTCCGTCTTCCCCTTCGTCCCACGCGCCAACACCCATCTCGCCTGCGTGATGTTCGGCGAGCACATGGCCCGCAGGCTCCACTGAAGCCGGCTTCGATCCAGAAGGAACGAGCAGATGAAGCGCCTGAGCAACATCATCGACGGCACCGCGGTCGAAGCCGCGGACCCGGAACTCCGCAGCGTCGTCAACCCGGCCACCGAACAGGTCGTCGCACTGATTCCGGCCGGATCGGCCGCCGACGCCGCGGCGGCGGTGGAGTCGGCGCAGGCCGCGCACGCGGGCTGGGCGAGGCTCGACCTCGAGGACCGCCTCGGCCGGCTGAGCCGCACCGCCGACCTCCTCGAACGGCATGTGCGCGAGCTGGCGGAACTCGAGAACCGGGAGATGGGCAAGCCTGTCCCGCTCGCCGAGCAGTTCATCGCGGGCGGAATCGCCTCGTTCCGGCTCGGCATCGAGCGGGCGCGGTCCTATCCGTTCGTCGCCGACGTCACAGCTCCGGGCGAGTCCGGACGGACGGTGGTCATCCGTGAGCCGCTGGGCGTGCTGGCACTCATCGTGCCCTGGAACTTCACGGTGACCTCGATCCTGGGAGCCCTCGGCCCCCTGCTCGCCGCCGGCAACACAGTGGTGATCAAGCCCTCGGAGAAGGCGCCGCTGTCCGCGGCCCGGCTCGTCGAGCTGTGCGACCTTCCGGCAGGCGTGATGAACCTTCTCCTGGGCGACGCGCGCGCCGGCAAGCCCTTGGCCGAGCACGAGGCGGTCAAGCTGGTGCACTTCACCGGGTCTGTCGAGGCGGGTCGCAGCGTCGCCGTCGCCGCGGCCAAGCGCCTTCAGCGAACGATCCTGGAACTGGGAGGGAACGACCCCGTCCTCGTCGACGCCGACGTCGACGTGGCCGCCACCGCCAAGGCGGTCGCGACGTCGACGTTCCTCAACAGCGGACAGATCTGCACGTCGTCGGAGCGGATCTACGTGCACCGCGCGGTCGCGGACGAGTTCATCGCCGCCCTCGTGGCCGAAGCCGAAGGCTGGACGATGAGCGACGACCCCTACTCCCCGGGCCTGGGACCACTGGTCGACGACACCCAGAGGAGGATCGTGCACGACCACGTCCACGAAGCCGTCGACCGCGGGGCGACGCTGCTCTGCGGTGGCGGGCAACCAGACCGGCCCGGATACTTCTACCCCGCGACGGTGCTGACCGAGGTCACCTCGGACATGCGCATCATGAAAGAGGAGACCTTCGGGCCGGTCGCCCCCGTCACCGTGGTCGACTCCTTCGCTGAAGCCATCGACCTGGCCAACACCACAAGCTTCGGACTCGCGGCGACGGTCTATTCCTCGACCCCCGAGAACCTGCGGCGCTGCAGGGAGATCAACGCCGCTCTCGTGTGGATCAACGAGTGGCATCACGGTGGCGTCAACATGGTCTACGAGCCGTGGGGGGTCAGCGGAATGGGTGCGACCGGGGCAGCGGCGTCGTTCGACGCCGCCACCCGCCCGGTGTCGATGCTCTACTCGCCGTCCACGAACCACGGGTAGTACGGGGCCGTGCTCCCGGCGGGGGTCGCGCCGGTCGTGGCGGCCTGAGCAAGGGCCCACTCCGGAGAGCCGAATATGAGTAGGGGCTACTCATGTCCGGCGGTGGGCCGCGGGACAGGATGCGATCACGGGGCTGGGAGTGCCCGCCCGCGATCCGTTCCTTGATCTCTCCCGGGGGAAGAACATGCTCACACGTTCCGGCAGGCTCGCGGCGATGACCGCGTCGGGATGCCTGGCGATGTCGGTGCTCGGGGTTACGGGGGCCGGCGCCGAGACCGCGTTCGCCCCTGACACCTGCGCCAGCGGAGTCGGCGCCGGACATCGAGGTCGTCGCCGAGGCGGACAACGGCAGGGCGGCGGTCGAGAAGGCGCTCGCGCACCGCGTCGACGTGGCCTTGCTGGACATCACCATGCCGGTGCTGGACGGCCTGAGCGCGCTGGACGAACTGCGCAGGCACGCACCGGACATGCGGGTGGTGATGCTGACCGCCTTCGGCCAGGACGCGAACGTGCGCCAGGCGCTGCGGAACGGCGTCGCCGGGTTCGTGCTGAAGAACTGCACTCCCGATGAGCTCATCCGGGCGGTCCGCGCCGCCGACGCCGGGGAGGCCTATCTCTCCCCGGCGGTGACCCGGCTCGTGCTCGGCATGGTGCCTCCGGCGAGCCGCCGGCTGGACGACGCGCGGCAGCGCCTGGCGGGGCTGACCTCCCGCGAAGGCGAGGTTCTCGATCTGGTGGCCGAGGGCCTGTCCAACGCCGAGATCGGCCGGCGGCTGCACATGAGCGAGACCAGCATCAAGACCTACGTCAGCCGGATCCTCGCCAAACTCGGCTGCGCCAACCGCGTCCAGGCCGCACTGCTCGTCCGGGACTCCCAATGACTCGCCCCTGGCACCGGTACGGCGAGAACCACCACCAGCGTGAACGGCACCGGACAACGGTGAGCAAGCCGGCGACATGCTCAGGCGTCGCGGCGGTGCAGCACCTGGTGGCCGCCGAGCAGGGCGGCGATGGCCCAGAGCGCGAGGATGCCCACCCCGGTCCACGGTCCGTAGTCGCGAGCCCGGCGTGGGTCGTCTTGTGGGCCGACGATGTGCATGATCAGCATGCCCGCCTGGTCCGGGAGGTACTGGGTGAATGCCTTCACTCCCGGGACGTTGCCGAGTCCCTGCGAGCCGAGGAAGAGCAGGGGCAGCAGGATCCCGAGCGAGCGGGTGGGGCTGCGGAGCATCGTCGCCACCATAAGCTGGACTTCGAGGATGTCGCCGGGCTCCGGTGGTTTCTCGACCGTGGTGTGGATGTCAACGTATGTCGTAGCCTTCACCACGCGATCGCCCGGGGTCGCGGAATCGCCATTCTCACGCTGCTTCTGGACGCGGGAGCCGACGTGGATCTCCCGTGGGATCGGTGGGATGTCGGCCGCCTTCCGCTGGCGCTGGCCGCCCGGTGCGGGCATCTGGCCGCGTACGAGCTCCTGGCCTCGCGGGGGGCGACCGCCGACTTGGACGCGGTCGACCGCGCGGTCCTGGCGGTCGCCCGGGGTGAGTCCACCGAACTGCCCGAAGCTCCACCGCCCGCTCTCGGCATCCCCGATGACGGACATTACGGCTGGATCCTCGGGCAGTTCGCCGTGCTCGGCCAGGCGGGGATCGTCCGGAATCTCCTGGACAGCGGCCTCGCCGTCGACACCCGGGGCTGGAGCAACTTCACTCCCCTCGACCAGGCCGCCATGCACGGCCGCACTTCGGTCGTCCAGCTTCTGATCGCTCGCGGCGCGAACCTGACCGACTGCGCCTTCGACGACGAAGGCCCGACCCCGCTCGACTGCGCCCTCTGGGGCCTGAGCAACAACCGCGCCCAGGACGGCGACTACCGCGGCACCGTGGAAGCCCTCGTCTCCGCGGGCGCCCCGACCCGACATCCACCCAACACCATCGAACACGCCCTCGAACTCCCCCACACCCCAACTCCCGGCCCGATTGATGCCCAGGCGTCCGGTCCAGAGTTAGCCGGTTGGGGTGTCGTCGATCCACGACTGGGCCAGTTGATACTCAGCGTCTGGCCCGGTATGAGCCGATCGGGGTGCCATCGACCCACACCCCGGGTGAGGGTCAACGTCTGGTCCAGCGTGGGCCGGTGGGGGTGTCGTCGATGTGGATGCCGATGGTGAGGAGGGTGGTGCGGAGGGTGTCGGCCAGGTCGTAGCGGCCGTCTTGGCGGAGGGTGGCGCGGAGGTTCACCAGGGCTTCGGTGAGTGTGGTCAGGTGGTGGGCGGATTCGGCGTGCTTGCCGAGTTGGGTGATCAGGTGGCGGAGCGTGTCGCGGGATTGGGCGACGCCGCCGGAGTCCTCCTCGGTGTCGGCGGACCAGGCGACCAGGTCGGACTCGAGGGCGAGGATGGCCTGGGTCGCCGTGGCGGTGTCGTTGTCCTCCAGCGCGGCGGCGAAGCGGGACTCGTGGGCCTGGGTCAGCTCGGCCAGCGTGACCCGGGGTGGGCTCTCGGGGGGCGGGGGTGGTGGTGGAGGCAGCGTGGTGTGGCCGCTGGTCAGGTGGCGGAGTTCGGGCATCGTCAGGGTCGTCCCGGCGGGGAGTTGGAGTCGGGTGCCGGGGCGGCGGATGGTGACGGAGCCACGACCGGCGATGCGCACCTGGTCGGTGCTGAGGTCGATGATGGCGGCGGTGTGCTCGTCGATGCCGAGGACGGCGGTGCCGTCGGGGAGGTCGGCTTCCATCCTGGCCAGGCGGCGCTCCCCGAGGTAGCAGAAGCGGGTGTCGTGGGTGCCGCCTTCGGCGTTGTCGTAGTGCGGGATGACGACGACCTGGAGATCCAGCGCGCTGAGCAGGTCCAGCCCTTCGCGCCAGTGCGGGTCCGCGCCGACCTTGTAGATCTCGTAGACGGGTACGGTCACCACGCCTGCCGTACACGCGGCGGCGGAGGCCAGCACCGTCACGCCGTGCCGTGTCCGCACCCGGGACCGCAGGTCGGCGGCGGTTCCTGAGGCGGTCCAGCGATCCAGCGCGTACGTCGGACTGCCGGGCCCGGAGAACACCCAGTCGGCGGTGGCGACGTCTCCCCCGACCTGGACCTCCAGCCCCACGCTCCGCGCGAAGTATCCACAGGCCCGGGCGGATATGTCCGCCGCGTTCTCCTGGAACGCGTAGGGGGTGTCGAGCAGGACCGCCCGGGGCCGGCCGCCGAGCCGCCGCACGGCGGAGCGGTGCACTTCGACCATGGTGGGGCTCGTCTCGCCCGACCCCATCAACATTAGGACGCGACATGTTTGTTGCTGCATACTATTCGCAATAACCACCACCTGCACGGGGGCGTACGTGAACGATCAGGTCAGCGTCGAGGTGCTGCCACTTCGTGTCGATGCCGCCGGAACGTGGCGTTACCGCCGCCTGCTCACCCCGCTTGGCGGTGAATCACCTGACCAGGCGGCACGACGGGGCGCCGGTGTCCGCGCCGGCGACGCCTCCACGGTGGTCCACTCCACCAGCTGGCGCTACCGGCCGCAAGGCCAGATCGTCCTGACTTACGCCATTTGCCCCGATCCCGACCCGCATCTCCCCGCCACCGAACTGGAGACCGTCCGCCTGGCCAGGGGCGCCACCCCCGCGACCCCCACCCCCGAACATGTGCACCTGGAGAACGTGGTCGCACACGCCCTCCGCCATCTGGCCTACCTACTGGAACACGACCCGGTCGTGAGCGCGGCCCTATCCAGCGACATCGCCGTGGCCCGCGCCCTCGAATCCCTCACCCGCGAACCGGCCGAAGCGTTCATCGGCGCTCATTGAAGGGCATCTCCGCACCAAACACCCCGGCACCACAGGAGTTCGTCGCCGTTCCTTGAAGGGACGTCGCGAGCCTCCATTGCCCCGCCCGCGCAGGAGTTCATCGGGTTCATTGCAGCGCGTCGCGGGCGTCCATCAGGGCGAAGCCGAGGAGGTTGAGGCCCTTCCAGGTGGTGGGGGACGCGGCGGCGGGGTCGTTGGCGGCCAGGCCGATGCCCCAGATGCGGTCGAGCGGGCTGGCCTCGACCAGGACACGTTCATGGGTGGCCAGGAGGAACGCCTTGAGGTCGAGGTTCTGGCCGAACTTGGCGATGCTCGCGCGGACCACGATCGGATAGCGCTGGGCGGTCCACACCTCGTCGTCGAAGGCGCGCACCTTGCGCCCGAGAGCCTTCGCCTCGCCCGGCGTTCCGGCGGCGAGGATCTCGGCGGCCGTGGCTTCGTCACCGAAGAGCCACGCCTTATGGGACATCATGTAGTGCTCCGCGGTACGGAAGACGTGGCCGTCCTCAGTGAACTCGGCAGGCCACCACTGGCTCAGGCAGCCCGCGCCGACGCTGCCGTCGCGCATCGGGCGATGCCCCCAGAACCACAGATAACGCAAGCGCGTTCCGGCCCGCTCAGCGTCGATCGCTTCCTCAACAGAACGGGGCAGTCTCGCGGAATCGGACATGCCCATACCTTGACACACCAACACCTCTCCGACGCCTCAACCCCGGCAGGCTCCCCGATCCGGCAACCGGGGAGGACACAAGGCGGCCATCGAACTGGCCGCAGAGCACCTGACAGCATGAGCAGATCGTCGGCTTACTCGCCGCGCGAAAGGACTCGACAGTCGTTACATGGAAGGTGATGGCACGGAGTGGAACGGGATGTCCCGCCTCCTCTATGACGGCTCTCCCGCAGAACGTGATCCGAAGGACGTGACACCGATGGCCCGGTTCCGATGGAATCGCACGTCGCTCGAGGCTGGTGACACGACGGGGGCGCCGGTGGAAAACGCGCCCACGTCCACGGATCACCCGACGTCCGACCACGATCCGGTCCCGCCGGATGTAATGCGCGACCGCCTGGCCGCCCTGTACGCCCTCGTCATGACCGACGACTCACTCGACGACCCAGATCAGGACCCGGAAAACTGGGAGATCACCCTCCCCGGCAGGCTCCCCGATCCGGCAACCGGGGAGGACACAAGGCGGCCATCGAACTGGCCTTAGCGCACCTGACAGCATGAGCAGATCGTCGGCTTGCTCGCCGTTATCCGGCGCCGTTCACGCAGGTGGCGGTCCTCACCGCACCGGCCAAGAGCGGCTGCGGCACTACGTTGGGTGTTCTTTGGGCGTCTTTGGGCGAGCGTAGACATCGAGACGATCGCAGCCTCGACCGAACGGCTCTGCTGGCGAGCAGGGCAGGGGAAACGCGCCGCTACATCCGGTCCGGTGGTGGTGCGGAGTCCGGAGAGGCAGGGCAGGGGAAACGCGCCGCTACATCCGGTCCGGTGGTGGTGCGGAGTCCGGAGAGGCAGGGCAG
>NZ_JBDPLV010000105.1:0-31277 GCF_039871605.1 Acrocarpospora sp. B8E8
CCGAACCACGGCGATGCGACTGTCGTTTCCCTGGGCAATCACGGGGATGGCGGGGTCAGGCGGAGCCCGAGGGAAACAAACGGGGTGGGTGGGTGGGAGAACCCAGGCAAGCGAGGTCAGGCCGTACCAGAGGGTCGCTCGGGGGATTGAACGGGGAGTTGGGATGAAAGGGTTTTGGGGGCGATTTGGCGGTAGGCGTCGGTGATGATTTGGCGGATTTCTTGCCAGTCGACTGGGACGTCTAGGTAGACGCCGAGCCAGCCGCGGTGGCCGACGTATGGGGGGCGGTAGAAGCGGTCGGGTTCGGTGTCCACGAGTTCCTGTTGCACTCCTGGGGCGGCGGCGCACCAGAAGCCGAGGCGGTCGTCGTGGTGGTGGTCGGCGAAGGTGACAAAGGTCTTCTTGCCCCTGACGAACCAGGTCGGCTCGCCGTGGCTGAGCCGTTCGGTCGTCTCCGGCAGCTCCAGGCACAAGGCGCGAAGGCGCTCCAACTGCTCCATGCTGGCACGATAGCCCGTATGAGAATCGATCCGCCCCTGGTCGCCGACGAGCGTGAGATGTTGCTCGCCTGGCTGGACTACCACCGCGAAACCCTGGCCGTGAAATGTGATGGCTTGACCGAGGAACAGCTCCGTGACCGAGCCGCGGAGCCGTCCACGCTTTCCCTGCTGGGCCTGGTCCGGCACATGGCCGATGTGGAGCGTAGCTGGTTCCGGCGAGTCCTGGAGGACAAGGACGCGCCCCCGCTGCACTTCACGGACGCCGACCCGGACGGCGATTTCGACAACGTGGATGACGCGTCGGCGCGGGACGCGTTCGCGACATGGCGAGCCGAGATCGAGGTGGCCAGGGCGAACGTCGCCAGGTGGCCTGACCTGGGTGCGGTCGGGAAGCGACAGCGCCATGGCGAGTACTACTCGCTACGCTGGATCCTGGTCCACATGATCGAGGAGTACGCCCGCCACAACGGCCACGCCGACATCATCCGCCAACGCATAGACGGCGTCACCGGCGAATGACCAGCCACCGAGCCGAATCACGCTGACGACTTCAGGGAAGACCTGGCCAACGAGCTTGTGTTGTTTGCCGGGGTTCTCCCACCCACCCTCCCTTTGGTTGTTCTCGGGCTCCGCCCGACCCCGCCATCGCCGTGGTCCCGGAGGCGCGGCCATAAGCACAGCTCGCCGTGCCGGAGGATCGGCCCTAAGCGCAGCTCGGCCATGAGCGCACAAAAACGATCACGCGGGTGTGCGGCCGCGGGGGCTGGACGCGCACACCCGCGTGATCGGTGGGTGGGGCAGTTGGCTTGTGGTGGGGCTAGAACATTGAGATGTGTACGTGGTCGTAGTGGTTGGCGGTGATGCCGCCGCGGTTGCCCATCAGGCGCCAGCCGGAGCCGTGGTTGATGCGCTGTCTCCAGATCACATACTTGACGCCTAGTTTGGTGCGGTTCTTCAGGGCCCAGTCGGAGATCTTGTCGCCGAGGGCGACGTTGGCGGCGGTGGGCATCGCGCCGCCGGAGCTCATCATGAAGTCGCAGGCCCGGCCGAGCGGGTGCTCGCCCATGTTGTCGACGCGGAAGCAGCCGACGGTGTAGTGCAGCTTGAACGCGTCCTTGATCTCCTCGCGCATCAGCCGGGTGCGCGGGGTGATGTTGTCGCTGCCGGTGGGCAGTTCCGGTGCCCAGCCGCCGTTGGCCAGCTTGCCAGGGCCCATCGGGATGAGATCGTTGAGTTTCTCCTGGATCTCGTCGATGAGCTGTTCAGCGTCCTTGCGCTGGCGTTCGATGTCTTCGCTCTGCTGCTTGATGTCCACGATGAGCTTCTTGGCGGCGGCCGCGGCGTCGCGGCGCTCTTTCTCCTTCTTCGCGAACTCCGTCATCTTGGCGGCCTTCTCGGCCTGGAGTTGCGCGGCCAGCGGGGAGAGCTGCATGCCGGGCATCAGCATGCGAGGATCGACGGTGGCCTGGTAGTTCAGCCCGGCGAGTTTGCCCACCTCGTGCTGGGCCGCCACGTAGTCCGCCTCGGCCTTGACCAGTCGCGCGCGGGCCGCTTTCTCCGCGGTCCGCGCCTTCGCGAGATCCTCACGCGCGACGTGGTATTTGGCGATCAGCCCGTCGACCTTCTTCTCCAGGCTGGTGAGCTGCTTCTTCAGCTCACCCTCGGTGGGCTTGGGGGCCGCGGTGGCGACAGGTCCCAAGACCAGGGCGGCCGCGAGTACGCCGACCGACACGAGGGCATGGTGGCGGAACGTGGGGGGCAGCGCCCACTCCTCTCCATCTGCCGACCGGGTTAGCTGACGGGTTCGGGCAGGAGATAGCCCTGGCGCTCGCGCGCGTTCACCCCAGGTACCTTGGGTCCCCGGTTCCCGAGTGAGGCACTCGGGATTAGGCGTACCGGACGAGACATGTGATCTCACGTGAGACCCGGGTGAATCGGCCGGTTGCAGTGGATAGTAATGGCAATGGGATGGTCATGCCACCTAAAGTCGCGACCAATTAGAGATCAATCCGTAATCAGTCTGGCTGGCTTTCCTGATCTCGGAGCATGTCGGCGGCCTCCTCGGGGCGGATGTCGTTGACGAAGGCCCCCATCGCGGACTCCGATCCTGCCAGGTACTTCAGCTTGCCGGGGGCTCGCCGGATGCTGAACAGCTGCAGGTGCAGGTAGGCCAGCTCGCGCCGCTCCGACACCGGCGCCTGATGCCAAGCCGCCACGTACGGCATCGTGACGCCGAACAGCCCGTCCAGGCGCCGCAGCACATCGGTGTACACCGGACCGAAAGCCGCGCGTTCCGCCGGGTCCAGCGCGGGCAGATCGGGCACCTGACGATGCGGGTAGAGGTGCACCTCGAACGGGTACCGCGCGGCGGCCGGCACGAACGCGGTCCAGTACGCGTTGGCGGCGATCACCCGGGGCCCGGCGCGTTCGGCGGCCAGCACGTCGGCGAACAGGTTGCCTCGATATCGCTCCGCGCTGTCCAGCATCTGCCGCGTCCGCGGCGTCACGTACGGATACCCGTAGATCTGCCCATGCGGATGCGGCAGCGTGATCCCGATCTCCGCACCCCGGTTCTCGAAGCAGAACACCTGCTCGACGCCCGGCAACGCCGACAACTCCGCGGTACGGTCCACCCAGGCCTCCATCACCAGCTCGACCTGGTCGGGGGAGAGCGACGCGAAGGACGCCTGGTGGTCGGGGGTGAAGCAGACGACCTCACAGCGGCCCAGTCCCGGCCGGACCTCACTGAGGCCGCCGACCGGCTCGTAGTCGTGAGCGCCGAAGCTGAATGAGGGAAAACGGTTCTCGAAGACGGCCACGTCATACCAAGACGGAACTTCCGAACCAGGGTGGGCGGGACAGAGCGGGCATTCCTCGGCGGCGGGGAGGTGCGTGCGGGTCTGCCGGTGGCGGGCGATGGTCACCCATTCATCCATCAACGGGTCATAACGCATCTCCGACGGGAGCGGACGCGGGGGGAGATCACGTTCATCTGGAGCGCTCCGATCAGCAGCATCGGAACGGTCGAAGTAGAACAACTCACGACCGTCGGCGAGATGGATAAGGGTCTTCTTCACGACGCCTCTCTTAGAAGGACTCGTCCTGAGGCGAGGTGGCTGATGGTCTTGTTCGCGGCGCTCTTTGGGGGGTTTTGTGCTGTGGCGAGAGGGGCGATGGTCTTCTTCATGGCACCTCTCTCAGGAGGACTCGTCCTGAGGCGAGGTGGTTGACGGTCTTGTTCGCGGCGGCCTTTGGGGGGTGTGCACTGCGCCGAGACGGACGATGATCTTCTTCACGGCACCCTCTCCCAGGAGGTTTCGTCCTGAGGCGAGATGGAGGGCGGTCTTCTTCACAGCGCCTCCTTCTGGGCGACCTCGTTCTGGGCGCTTCCCGCGACGATGAGTTCGCCGACCTGGTCGGCCAGTTCGGCTCTGGCCGGTTCGGGGAGGCCGGTGTCGGTAACCACGACGTGGGCCTGGTCCAGGCGGGCGATGCTGCTGATGCCGATCGTGCCCCATTTGGTGTGGTCGGCGAGGACGACCAATTGCTGGGCGGCGGCCACGAGTTCGCGGTCGGTCTCGGCCTCCAGCAGGTTCGGGGTGGTGAATCCGGCCCGCAGGCTCATCCCGTGTACGCCCAGGACCAGCACGTCCACGTTGAGGGAGCGGATGGCGGCCACGGCGACCGGGCCGACGAGGGCGTCGGACGGAGTCCGTACCCCGCCGACCAGGATGATCGTCTGGTCGGGGCGGCCGGCGCGGTGGAAGACGTCGGCGACCTGGAGGGAGTTGGTGATCACGGTCAGTTCGGGCACGTCGACCAGGTGGTGGGCGAACGTCCAGGTGGTGGTCCCGGCGGAGAGGGCGACCGAGCTGCCGGGGCGGATCAGGTGGGCCGCGTGCCGGGCGATGGCCTCCTTCTCCTGCTGTTGCCGTACCGACTTGGCGGCGAAGCCGGGCTCTTCGGTGGAGCCGGGACCGGCGACGGTGGCGCCGCCGTGCACCTTCTCCAGCAGGCCACGTTCGGCCAGAACCTCCAGGTCACGCCGGATCGTCATGTCGGAGACCCCGAGGTCGCGGACCAGGTCGGCGACTCGCACGCCACCGGTCCGGCGAACCCGTTCGAGGATCGCCTGCTGCCGTTGCTGCGCCAGCATCACCCCTCCTATCAACAGATTTCAACAAATTATGGCACATCCAATGTTGAATCATGATGACGGACATCGGGTCTTGTCGGGGTACGTCCTCCGGAGGAGAGTGTCCTCATATGTCACGACGAGCGAAAGGACTCACCCATGGGTAAGCGCCAGCGCAAGTCGAAGGCACGCAAGAAGAAGAAGGCCAACCACGGCAAGCGCCCCACCGGACGCTGACGCCCAAACGGCCACAAGCACGCGAACGCGGCTGAACGCGGCACCCCAAGCGCCCCCGCTGGACGTTGGCGGTCGAGCGGGGACGATGCGCGAATGCGGCTGAGCGCGGGACCGCAAGATCCTCGCCGGACGCTGATGGTTGAGCGGGGAACGAGCGCGCGAACGCAGCTGAACGCGGCACCCTAAAGCGTCCCCGCTGGACGTTGGCGGTCGAGCGGGGATACATGCGGCTTCACGCGGCGGCCCTATGCGCTTCACGTGTCCGAACACACCTAACAAATGCCGCAGCTGCTCTTGGCGGTGCGGCGAGAACGATGAACGGCGCCGGATAACGGCGAGCAAGTTGACGACTTGCTCGAACTGTTAGGCGCTCCTAAGCGCGGCGGCCCCATGCGGCCAGTAAACGGGTCTGGGGGTCGGCCTCGGCGGGTACCTCGGCGTGTTCTCCTATAACGCCTGACTGCCGGTAGGCCTCCTCCGCACCCGCGAACCACGTCGCGCAGGCGTCGACCAGTTCCGGATCGAGCCGGTCGACGACGCCGATCGCCTGGGACAGGTCCCAGGTGTGGATGAGCGCGTCCGCGAACAACTCGGTGATGTACTCCTCGCCCGGCACGTCCCCGAACGACAGGTGCACGACCCGGGTCAGCGCGCCCGCCGAGGCGGACGCCTGCACGGCCTCGTGCGCGGCCGTGTCGAACGCCTTGATCGGATCATCGCCCAGCAGGTCGCCGTCGAAGACGTCGCCGACCTCCCCGACGGTACGGCCCGCGAGCAGCTCAGGCGCCCACAGGCTCTCGTTCACGAGATGGTTGACCAGCGCGCGGACATTCCAGTCCACGCACGGCGTGATGACCTCCCACTGGTCGGCCCTAATAAGGTGGACGCGCTGACCGAAGGCATCGAGGGCCCGCCGGTAGGCGTCTCTGATATCGATGCTCACCCTTCTGACGTTAACTCGTCGAAGCGTTCCCGTCATTTCCCTCCTGGACCACCATGGGCTGCAAGCCTGAGATCAGCGGGGATGTCAGCCAGCCCCACCGAGCTGAGCTGGGCGTGATCAGGGCTGCCCCTTGCACGCTGATCGCCCTGCTCTGGCTCGAGGGCCGCCCCGATCGCCCGCGACTTGGCCGGATCGGAGGATATCGCCGCATTCGGCTGAAGCCTTGACCAGCCAGCGCGACCCGCCGATCGCGCCCGCAGGCCGAGAATCAAGCCACCCAGCGGAAACTGCGGAACCGCGCCCGGCTTGGCAGCCGGGTCCGGCCCCCAGGGAAGACCAGCGGACCGGCGATCGCGTCGGCCAAGGGCAACATGATCACGAGAGCGCGACGTTCCAGCGCCCATAAGGCTGGAACGATCCACCAAGGCTGTCGTTACATGGGCAGCAACGCCCTGAACTCCCCATTTCCCCCGAACGATTCGTACACCGCGAAATATCCAATGCCGCTCGATGAACAGTCATTTCGCAGTAAAGGAAATAAATACCCCGCCATTTTTCTGTCAGGAATAATGAGATAAGCCCATTTATGTGCCTATGGTGAAGAGTCCCTCGATTCGACTGGGAGGTAACTCGTGACCACCGCATCGCCCGGACGGATGCCGTCGACGCACTCCAACTGGCTCGGCTTCGCCGGGATCATCGGCATCACGGTAGGACTCTTCAACATCATCGGCGGGCTCGTCTCGCTCTTCCGCAGCAGCTACTACAGCCACATCCTGCTCTGGAACTTCACCGCCTGGGGCGTGATCTGGCTGATCATCGGCATCCTCCAGCTCGCCGCCGGATTCGGGATCCTCGCCGGGAAGATGTGGGCACGCACCCTGGGAATCATCATGGCCGGGCTCGCCATGCTCGGCCAGTTCGCGTTCGCCGCGGCGTTCCCGCTCTGGTCGATCATCTCCATCGCGCTGAGCCTGTTCGTCATCTACGCGCTGGTCGTCCCACCCCGGGGCTCCGTAGCCTGAAACCCCGGATCTACGGCAGGCGCAGCTCCACCCAGACGATCTTGCCGACCGGGGTCGGGCGAGTCCCCCAGCGGTAGGTCAGCCGCTTGATCAGCTGGAGACCCCGCCCGGTGTCGTCCTCCGAGGTCGGGGCGCGCACCGCGGGCGGGGTCGGGGAACCGTCGGAGACCTCGCAGACCAGGGTCCGCCCGCGGCCGCGCAGCAGCCGCAGCTCGATCGGCGGCCAGCCGTGCTTGAGCGCGTTGGTGACCAGCTCGCTCACGATCAGCTCGGTGGTGTCCACCACACCGCCAAGCCCCCACGCGTTCAGCGTGGCCCGGACGAACCTGCGGGAATGCCCGACGAAGCGGGGATCGGCGGGCAGCGCGCAGAACGCCGTCTCATCCGGGGCCAGCTCGTGCACCCGGGCCAGCAGCAGCGCGATGTCGTCCCGCTCGTCCCCGGGCCGCTGGCTGCTGATCGTGACGTCGCACATCTCCTCGAGGTCGCCACGCTGGATCGATAACAGCCGGCGCAGCGCGGTGATGCCCTCGTCGATGTCCCTGGCCCGGCTCTCCACCAGGCCGTCGGTGTAGAGGGCCAGCACGCTCCCGGCCGGGAGGATCATCTCCCGCATCTCCATCGGCTCGTTGCCGATGCCGAGCGGCAGGCAGGCGGGCAGATCGATGATCTCGGTGGCGCCGTCGTCGTGGATCAGCACCGGCGGCATGTGCCCGGCCCGGGCGATCGCGCAGGAGCGGGTGACCGGGTCGTACACCGCGTACACGCAGGTCGCGATCTGGGTCGGGTCCAGGTCCTGGCTCATCCGGCTCAGCCGGAACAGTAACTCGTCCGGGGGCAGGTCGAGGCTGGCCAGCGTGCGGGCGGCGGTGCGCAGCTGGCCCATGGTGGCCGCCGCCCTGGTGCCGTGGCCCATCACGTCGCCGACCACCAGCGCGGCCCGGCAGCCCGGCAGCGGGATCACGTCGAACCAGTCGCCGCCGACGCCCATCAGGTCGCTGGCCGGCAGGTAGCGGGTGGCGATGTCCATGCCCAGCGGCTGGTGCAGGTCGGCGGGGAGCAGGCTGCTCTGCAGGGTCAGCGCGGTCCGGCGTTCGCGGGTGTAGAGGCGGGCGTTGTCGACGCAGACGGCGGTCCTGGCGGCCAGCTCCTCGGCGACCGCGACGTCCTGCTCCTCGAACGCCTGGCCGCCCGGCCTGCGGGTGAACACCGCGCAGCCGAGCACCCGGCCCCGGGCGCGCAGCGGCACCGCCAGGAACGAGCCGCCGGAGAGCAGCTTGGTGACCACTTCACGGTCCAGGCTGGCGCCGATCAGGCGCGCGGTCTCCTCGTCCAGCTCCGGATACATGATCGTCTTGCTGGTGGCCATGCATTGCGCGTGTGGCAGCGTGGCGGGGTAAACCATCACCTCCCCGACGGGGAAGGCCTCCGTCCAGTCGTCGGAGCTCTCTTCGGCCACACCGATGGCGACCCGCCGTACCAGCGCGGACCCGTCGGCGGCGCGGGAGGGGAACTCGCCGTCGATGACCAGCCGGTCCTGCACCATGATCGCGGCGGTGTCCGCGAAGCGCGGCACGGTCACGTCCATCAGTTCGCGGCCGGTTTCGGCGAGATCGAGCGTGCTGCCGATCCGGCGGCTGGCCTCATTGAGGAATGCCAGCCGCTCATGCGCGGAACTGGCACTCCGGCGCCGCCATTCGGCCCGGTCCCCGGGCACGGGGTCCTTGATCACGCTGTTCCGGTTCATCTCTCCAGAATGGTAATTAGGAGCTCCGACGCATTTCAGGCTTTTTGCCAGACTGTACGGCTCCCGCACACGGCGGGAGCCGTATCTTGTCAGACCCTCGGCAAAGTGGCCAGTGCCTGGTCGATTCGTTCCTGTGTGAGAGCGAAGTCGTCCATCTCCCCGGCCAGATAACGGTCATAGGCCGCCAGATCAAAGTGCCCATGGCCGCACAGCGCGGTCAGAATCACCTTCTCCTCGCCGCTCTCGCGGCACCGCACCGCCTCCGCGATCGTCTCGGCCAGCGCGTGCGTCGGTTCCGGGGCCGGGACGATCCCCTCGGTACGGGCGAATCGCACCCCCGCTTCGAAACATTCCCGCTGGCCCATGGCGGTGGCTTCGAACATGCCGAGCTCGTACATGTGGGACAGCAGGGGCGCCATGCCGTGGTAGCGCAAGCCGCCCGCGTGGATCGGGTCGGGCACGAAGTCGTGGCCGAGCGTGTGCATCTTGAGGAGCGGGGTGAAGCCGGCGGTGTCGCCGAAGTCGTACGCGTACGTGCCCCGGGTGAACGTCGGGCAGGCCGCGGGTTCGACGGCGCGGATGGTGGGGTTCATCCGGCCGGCGAGCTTTTCGCGGAAGAAGGGGAATGTCAGGCCCGCGAAGTTGGAGCCTCCGCCGGTGCAGCCGACGATGACGTCCGGGGTTTCGCCGAAGGCGGCAAGCTGCTCGATGGCCTCCTCACCGATCACCGTCTGGTGGGTGAGGACATGGTTGAGGACCGAACCCAGGGCGTAGCGGGTGTCGTCGTGCTGTCCCGCGATCTCCACGGCCTCGCTGATCGCGATTCCGAGGCTGCCGGGGGAGTCGGGGAACTCGGCGAGGATCTTGTTGCCCGCGCTGGTGACGGGGGACGGGCTCGCGTGCACCTTCGCGCCGTAGACGCCCATCAGCGAGCGCCGGTACGGCTTCTGGTCGTAGGATGCGCGGACCATCCAGATTTCGCATTCCACGCCGTACTGGGCGCAGGCGAAGGCGAGGGCCGAGCCCCACTGGCCCGCGCCCGTCTCGGTGGTCAGGCGGCGCACGCCCTGCTTGGCGTTGTAGTACGCCTGCGGCACGGCGGTGTTCGGTTTGTGCGATCCGGCGGGGGAACCGCCTTCGTACTTGTAGTAGATGCGCGCCGGAGTTCCCAGGCTCTTCTCCAGCCGCCGGGCCCGGATCAGCGGCGTCGGCCGCCAGAGCCGGTAAACCTCCAGCACGCCCTCAGGAATCTGAATGAACCGCTCTTGGCTGACTTCCTGGGAGATCAGGTCCATGGGGAAAAGCGGGGCCAGATCATCCGGCCCTAGGGGTTGTAGCGTTCCGGGATGTAACGGCGGCGGCGGTGCCACCGGAAGATCGGCGACGATGTTGTACCAGTTACGGGGGATTCGCGACTCGTCGAGAAGAACCCTGGTGGGCTCGGCCATAAACGCCCTCCACAACGACGGGGAGTGATCCGACCCTTCCCAGTCTCCGCCTCCCCTACCCAATTGCAATCTAGCCTTGGCGTTCTTCCTTCACCCGTTCGCGGACCAGGGGGACCACTTCCTCGGCGAACCGGTGGAGTTGGGTGGACTGGTCGCCTTCGCCCCAGAAGATGAAGGAGTCCATGCCGTACGCGAGCGCCAGGTCGGTGAGTTCGTCGGCCCACTGGGAGGCGGGGCCGCGGAGGAAACCTTCGGAAGGGCCGTCGGTGATGGTGCCGTTGACGTTGTAGAGGCGGCGGATGTCGGCGGGGTCGCGGCCCGCTTTGGCGGCGGCGGTGTCAATGCGGTCGTGGAGTTCGGGGAGGCGGGACGGGGGCGCCCAGCCGGAGGAGGGGAGCCAGCCGTTGGCGGTTCTGCCGGTGAGGGCCAGCGCCCGGGGGCCTGCCGCGCCCAGCCAGATTCCGATGGGGTGGGCGGGGACCGGGCCGGATTTGGCGCCGGTCAGGTGGTAGTGCTCACCGGTGAAGCGCAGGTTGGGTTCGCCGCTCCAGATCTTTCTGATGACCTGTATCGCCTCGGTGAGCGCGTCGATGGCGTGTTTGGGGGTTCGGGCGGCGCCGCCGTACGCGGTGATGGCTTCCCAGAAGGCGCCCGCGCCCAGGCCGAGTTCGAGGCGGCCGCCGCTGAGCAGGTCGAGGCTGGCGGCGGATTTGGCCAGGACGGCGGGCGGGCGCAGGGGCAGGCAGGCCACGTCCGGAAATACGGTGATTCGTTGGGTGGTGGCGGCGATCATGCTGAGGAGCGTCCAGGTGTCGACATATCGCCGCTGGTAGGGATGATCCTGGACGCCGATCAGGTCCAGGCCGAGACGTTCGGCGGTCTGCGCGGTCTCCAGCAGGGGGTCGTCCGCGTTGGGGACAAGAAAGTAGCCGAACCGCACGTCTCGCCCATAATCTGCCATGACCGCGAGAACCCCTTCATCGCATGTATTGTTCCAGGCTGGGTCTGCTGCCCTAGCTCTGCCCGGCCTCCGCGGCCCGGGATTGGTATTCGATGATGTCAGCCGGGGTGATGAGGCCGTCCTGGATGGCGCGGGCCAGCAGCGTGGTCTTGGTGGGCGCGGCCCGGCCGGTGCTGGCGTACTTGATGCGGGCCCGCTCGATGTACTGCTTGACCGTCGCCTCCGAGATGCCCATCCGGGTGGCGACCGACTGCTTGTTCATGCCCTGGAACCAGAGCAGCAGCGCTTCCCTCTCCCGGGCGGACAACATCGGGCGCGCTGTGCTGGCATCGGCGACCACCAGAGCTCCCGCCATCGTGGGCGTGACGTAAGGCCGATCCCACGCGACGGCGACGATGGTCTCCAGGCAGTGCTCGGCGCTCTCACCTTTCGTGATGAAGGTGGCGGCACCCGCTTTGAGGACATTGAGTACGGTCTCCTCGTCCTCGTGTACCGAGTAGACCACCACCCGCCGCCCCTGCGCGCACAGCTCTGGAATCCGCCCGATCATGAGAACCCCGTTGAGCTCCAGATCGAGCAGGATCACATCCGCGTCCGCGCCAGGCCCATCGAGTACGGCCTCCAGCGTGTCCCCACTCGCGATGATCTCGACGCGTTTCTGCGGATCCGCGGCGACCCAGGAACGCACGCCCGCGAGCACCACCGGCAGGTCCTCGACCACGGCGAGCCTCACGGGGCGGTCCAGCCGCTCTCGATCCACAGCAGTCCTCCTTCGACCTGCGTCGCGACCTGTACGCCATCGGGTGCGGGCAACACGAACTCCTCGGCGTCCGACAGCACGCTGATGATCACCTGGTTCGCCGTGGCGACCAATGTTACGCGGGCTTGGGTGCGGGCTCGGGCCAGGGCTTCCAAGGGGGCTTCGATCAGCGCTTGCCGTACCTCCAAGGAGATGGGCGGCACGGTTCCGGCGGTGAGCAGGTGGACGACGACGCCGCGCTTCTCGATATCGAAGACGCACGCGCGCAGCGTGTGCAGCAGCGGGTTGGGCGCGTCGTCGGTTTCGGCGATCAGGCGGCGCAGCCGGGCGGCGGCGACCGCGCAGGCGTGCCGTACGTCGGGATCGCTGGGGTTCGCGCCCTCGGCCAGGCGGGTCAGCACGGGCGCGGCCGCCTGCCGGGCTTGGGCATACCGCCGCAAACGGTCGGCGTGCACCTGCTCGGCGGCGCGCTGGGCGGCTTCGGCTCGCGCCAGGGTGCGGGAATTGTCGGCGGCCCAGCGAGCGGCCAGGTCGAAGCCGTGCGCCCCGGCGCTGGCCCCCGCCTGCAGCACCATGCTGCCGAACAGGACCACCAGGAACTTGCCTATCCAGACCTGGTGCAGCGAGTCCGACACCGCCATTCCGGCCAGCATCACCAGGGCGTTGGCCAGGAAGAACACACCAAGATCTCGCGGCCAGGTCCGCCTGGGCCAGAACAGGATGAGCGCCAGCCATCCCACCGAGCCCCAGCCCCAGTTCGCCGCCGTCATCACCGCCTCCGGACGGCAGGCGATGATCACCGCCGCGTCCGCCACGAGCGCCAGCACCGCCGCCGCCCACGGCCCGAACGGAAGCTTCCGCCCGGGATTGAGCAGAACCACCGAAGCGGCCACACCGATGACGGAGTAGAGGATCCAGGCGGCCAAGGCCAGTAGCGGCCAGCGGTAGGTGGACCAGCCGATGATGGTGGAGGGAAGGTCGGAGCCCAGGTGCCAGGCGGCGACGATGGTCACGGCGGCGCGCGTACTGGCCAGCGAGTACCGTTGCGCGACAAGAAGCTCCGGATCGGTGACGGTCATGGCGACCAGCGAAGGTCTACGCGGGTGCCCTGCGAGTCGGAGGTGACGGCCGCTGTGCCGCCGACCGCCTCCAGGCGCTCGATGATCGAGATGCGGATGCCGTAACGGTGGTCGGGGACCGAGGCGCGGTCGAAGCCGGTGCCGTGGTCGACGATCTCGATCCGTACCTGCCCGGCATCGGTGGTCAGACTCACCTCCGCCGATTCGGTACGGGCATGCCGGAGCACGTTGGCCAGCGCTTCGGCTACCGCCTCCGCGAAAGCGTCGGCGACGAACCAGGGAACCGCGCACGGGGAGAGGTGCTCCTTGACCTTGAGTCCGGCACGGGCGGCCACCTCGTGAACACGCTGATCCAGGGCGACGAACGCGGTGCGCGGCTCGGTGGTCTGGGCGATTCGCTCGAGTTCCAGCAGCTGGGCCGCCGCCGTCTCGCGAAGCATTGGAGAGGTGGTGCGGATGCCGCCCGCACCGATGACCATCAGGGTGGCCAGGAAGCTGCCGTGCATGCGGCTGTTCTGCAGGCGTTCGTCGGTCCGGCGCTCCTGCTCGATGGTGGCTCGCTGCTCGAAGTCGCGAAGCTGGGAGAGCAGCTTGTCCGCGGCGCGGGCCGCACTCCTGAGCAACGTGGCCAGCACCGCCGTGGCGCCGATCTGCACGATGTTGATCCCGGCGGCCGTGTACCCGCCGTCTGCCACTCCCGCCGCCTGGGCTCCCACCAGATGAGCCACCGCGACCACCAGCCCGCCCAGGACGGCCGCGAGCGGAGGCCACGCCAGACTCACGACGACAATGGTCATGGTGACCACCCCGGCGATCCAGCTGGCGCCGCCCGCCAGGAGTTCCGCCGCCACCAGACGGTCCTGCAGCAGGCATAACACGGTGGTGAGCAGGATCTCGCCGGTCACCAGCCAGACGGCGAGCCCCCACCGCCACGCGATCCACGCGAACAACCCCGTCCAGCCAAAGGTGATCGCGACCGCGGAAAGCAGCCACTCCGTCGCCACCGGAGGGGCGACGCTCAGCAGGCCCGCGATCCCCGCCACGAAGCCGGTGATGCCGCGCATGCCGGAAGCGCACCACGCGGTCACCCGATTCAGTGCGACCCACGCCGGGGCTCGGCCCGCGGAGCCAAGCAACCCAACACCCTGTGTCATCAGAGACCCACTCATCGGCGCCACGACAGTCAGCGCCGTCCGAGTGTAAAGCCTCCCCCAGCCAAACATGAGACCGTATCCGGCTGTTTTGCCGCAATCGCAACAGGCGAATGTCAGCTGAAAAGCCGTCATCGCAGATCAGGCGGCACCCCTTCTAATGAAGACGACCACCCCGGATCCAGGCACGGTTCGCCGTGGGCGCGGACCGGCCGCTGCCCCAACTGCTGACCCTGCGTACCCGCTCCCGCCCGCGATAGGAGGCCCGGCATGCACGTAACGGAAAGCGACATCCGCGCGACCATCGCCTCAGCCCGCGTCACCGATCCCAGAATCGCCGTCCAGTTCGACGACAGGGTCGACCGCGGTGACATCAGCGCCCTCACCAACATGATCAGCAGCCTGGTCCGCGTCTTCCTCGGCACCACCAAGATCGTCGACCACGAGACCGCGTCCCGCGTGGCCCGCTCCTTCCTCCGCTAGCGAGTACGGCCACGCGGAAGGACCTCTTCGGGGTCGAGCACTGTATCCGGGGAAGAACCACGAGCGTGTTCGCGGTGGGGAGCGTGGCGAACGCCAAGGCTGGAACCGAGTTCGCGTGGAGGTAGGACGCGTACGGCGGCGCGGATTCGCTGGAACCGCGTTCGTGTGGAGGCTGGCATGCCGGATCTGCACGTGCGGCACGCTGGGAACTCCCTGGCCAATGACGCGAGCCTCATCAAGCACGCCGCCCGAACCGCCGATGGGTTTGAGGTGGCAACATGGCGATGTGGATTGGTCGGCGGCGCCGGGTCCGCTTGACCCTCGGTGTATCAGCCGTTGAGAAGGGCGCCTTCAGGATCGGAGCTCTGTATTGTCGGAGCTCCGTATCCAGGCGAAGAGAATGACTCGTTGGGGTCGTGCAGAGTTCGGCGCATTCTTCGAGGCTCTATGAACTTGATCGGGGAGCCCGGCAGCGTGAGGACGACACCGAAGTTCGCGGACAGAGGCCCGCTGGGCTGATACGAGGCGCCTCCGGTAGCGGTTCCCCGGCCAACTTCGAAGACTCTCCTTCGTCCGGAGCCTGAAGATGGATCCCTGTATGTCCTGGCGGCTGGGGCGGAGTTCTTGTGCTCGCGAGTGCCTATGTCAGCGGTAGCCCGTTACGTCGGCGGGGAGGCCTGGGTCCTGGACTTCGACGAGGTAGCGCCAGGCGTCGGGTTGGCTGCCGTCGAGGTCAGTGAAACCGTACACCTGAGCCAGTTGGCCGCTGGAGAGGGACTGGCCGTTCCAGCGGGAGACGGTGGGGTCGGTGGCGAGGGCGGTGACCGCCCGGCCGACGTAGGACGGGGTTTCGGAGATGGCGAAGTGGGGCTGGAGTTTGAGGGCGTCTTGCCAGGTCGCCTCGGTGACGCCGAAGAGGTCCAGCATCAGTTCTGAGCGGAGCCAGCCGGGAGTCAACGCCACGGCGGTTGATCCGTGCGGGGCGAGTTCCTTGGACTGGGCGAAGGCCATGCGGAGTACCGAACTCTTGGCCAGGTCGTAGAAGAAGGAGATTCGGTAGTTCTTGGTGTTGTATTCGGCGGTGCCGTCGGTTACCTCGATGACCAGGCCACCCGGGTTCTTGATGAGCAGGGGGAGCGCGTGGTGGCTGGTGATGATGTGGGTGTCGACGGCCAGGCGCAGGATGCGGAGCCCTTTGTCCAGTGAGTGCTCCCAGAGGGACTGGTCCCAGCTGAACATCTGTTCGCCGCCCCAGATGTTGTTGACCAGGATGTCGAGGCGGCCCTGTTCCGCGTCGATGCGTTCGACCAGGGCCCGTACCTGGTTGGGATCCAGATGGTCCACTTGAACGGGGATAGCTTGCCCACCGGCGGCGGTGACCAACTCGGCCGTTTCCTCGATGGTTTCCGGACGATCGATTTCGGAACGCTGGCTCCTGGTGCTGCGGCCGATCGCGTAGACCATCGCTCCCGCCGCGCCCAACTCCACGGCGATACCCCGGCCGGCACCGCGAGTAGCTCCGGCGACCAGCGCGACCTTTCCCGCCAGTGGCTTGCTCATAGAGAGAATCCCCTTATGCAGTGGTGATGCGGAATGACGAACCCGCTGGCCAGCGATTTGCTCCGCGGGGATGTTCCGGTGGGTGGGATCGATGACGGACTGCAGGTCGGCGGCTTGCCTGTGGCTAGCTCATGAAGAGTTCTCTTTGCGTATTGGTGGTGAGGAATGACGGCGGAGCCGCTGGTCAGCGGCTTGTTCGGCCGTGGAGTTCCTTGATGTAGCGGTGGGTGGGGACGATGACGGATCCGCCGGCGGTGGAGGCGGAGTATTCGAAGGCGCCTTCGTCGGTCCAGCCGTTGCGCTCGTAGAACCTCCGCGCTCGCGGGTTCCCGGCGACCACGGCCAGCCAGGCTTTTCGGTGACCGTTCGCCGCCACAAGCCGTTCGGCTTCGGTCAGGAGAATGGTGGCCACGCTGGTTCCCCGATGCTCTTTCGACACGTAGACCTGTTCGACCTCGTCCCCGACCACCATGACGAACCCCGCCACCACCCCGTTGACCGTCGCGACCGTGGTGTCGTCCACACCTTGCGACGCACGCACCCCGAAAGACTCCTCGGTGCGTACAGCGACAAGCTCATCAGGAACATGTCCTAAATGCGCGTCTCGCCACCCGTCGATCCAGATCTTCGCCACCGCCCCCGCGTCCTGCCAGGTCGCGGAGCGCACCGTCACGGCCCCATCGTCACTCAGCACGTCGCCCACCCTAGCCACGGGGTCCGACAGAATCGCTCCACCGCCCGCTGGTCACCGGGGCCATGCGACGGGGAAACTGGTGCGATGGTCAAGACTCTGTGCCCCAAGGACTACGCCGAAGCGCTCTATGTCGGACACTTCTTCCGCACCGGCGTCCCCGTGGTGATGGACCTCAGCCGGCTACCGGACAGCGAGGCCAGGCAGTTCGTGGATTTCGCGGCCGGTCTGGTGTTCGGCCGGGGCGGCGACATGGACCGCCTGTCGCCCAAGGTATTCCTGCTCATGCCCCACGGCAGGAGCAACCGCCCAGCTGCTCCCGCCGAATCGTCGCGGTGACTTTCACCTGGCCCGAGTTCCGCGAACCGACAGCGATCGACGCGGAAACGTCCTGGACTGCGACATTCGAGAGTTACGACCAACGCCATGACGACGTCTACTACGTGGTGACCAGGCTCGAAGGAGCCCGGGAAGCCGCCCGGTTCATTGTGGTGGTCAGCGTGCATTGGGCCGGGGACGATTGGCGGGCACCCGAGTTCGTCCAGCGTTTGCGTGAGGACATTCACGATGTCACCCTCGCGGGTCGTACGAACACGAGCTATCTCGGCAAGATGAGCTGACCAGCAGCCGTCGGGTGGGCTGTACATCCTCGTGAGTGACCACGAAGGTGGGTGCATGACCAGTCTGTACTCGCACGCAGGCGGCGACGAGGCGTTGCACAGGGTCGAAGAGATCTTCTACGTGAAGGTCCTCGACGATCCCCTGCTGAAGAAACTGTTCCCGGAGCGTCGCGCCACTCATGTCGATCACCTGACCTGGTTCACGGCCGAGTCCTTCGGCGGCCCCGACCGCTTCACCCGCGAACTGGGCTTCGATTACCTCATCCAGGTGCATCGCCACCTCGACATCTCCGACGAGCAGCGCGAGCGTTTCGTGGAGCTGTACCTGGAGGCCCTCGACGAGGCCGGCCTGCCCGACGACGAGCCGTTCCGTCAGGCGGTACGCGAACATCTGGAGTTCGGCTCACGAGTGGCCCAGCAGAACTCCCGCGCAACCACCGACGAGGAACTCCACCCACTGCGCGACGTCCCGCTTTGGACATGGAATGAACCTGATCAGTCCGGCTAGATCACGAAGGCAGCTTTGTATTGGTTGACCTGGCCTTTCGTGCGAATCGAACTCGCGTAGCCAGTTTGGAATGGTTCGAATCGCCATTGCCCTACATCCCGCCGGGGGCAGACTGAAAGGCAATAGGCAGGAACGGGAGGTTGTGCCGCGTCATGAGTGAGCAACCTGATACCGCGCTGAAGGTTCGTGCGGTGCTTCACGAGTGGTACGGAGTGCTGCAGGTAAGCGGTGACTTCTGTCGAGATGCCCATCTCGGAGCTCGCCTTCGAGATGAGATGGTGCGCTTGCCCTTGCCTGACCCCCCACATCTGGTCCTCGACTTGAAGGGCGTTGCCGCTTGGGACAGTTTGGCGATCGGGGCCGTCCTCTCGACCGCCAAGCGGGTCATGAGGGACGGCGGCCGCTTGGTCGTGGCGGGGGCTCCCGCTGACTTGCTGGCCCACATTCGCAGGATTGGGCTAGACCGGGTGTTCCAGTGCCACAAGACCGTTGATCAGGCCGTGGAGGAGTTGGGGTCTGGTCGCTAAGTGCTGGCGGGCCGCGCCGGTCTAGCGCGCCTGGAACCGAGTTCGCGTGGAGGTCGGCGCGCCTAGCGTCCCGCGCCCGAGCCTGATCTTCCGATATCGGCCAGTGCGTTGAGCTGAATGGAGATTCGGCCGTTCGCGAGACGGGCTTGTCGTGATCACGTGCGTTGCTGAAGACGCATGGTCACACCTCAATGCGGGCGGCGCTGGTCTATCTCCGCCGCCACGCTTCACGACTGCGCGATTCACCGCTGACGACCCGCCCTGACTGGCTTGCAACGGTCACACTTAAGATCCCCGTACGGAGCGCACCTTCGCTCCCAGATCGGCTGGCTATGGAGCCGGGCTCTTGCTCACATGATTATCCCGGAGCCGAGGCCCCGACCCGAGACGTACAAGGCGGCGAAGCAGGTGATAGCCCCCGGTAACGATCATGGTGGCGATCAGGCAGGCGCAGAACAGCAGGCCCGCGAGCAGAAGCAGCGAGCCGATGACTTCGATGCCGAGCCCGAAGAGGATCTCCCCTATGCCGTCGGACACGCTGCTCCTCGTGATGGGAGTGATCGGTGTCGTGAGCGTAGCCCGATTCGTTGCACGTGTGTTGAGCGGCGGGGCCGGAACACTGGAACCTCCTCGTCAAGAACCGCACCGACAGTTCTGGACCGGCGTTCTAAGGCCGTCTCCGGAAGCGGAGGCGGCCTTAGAGACGTGACGAAAGAACTCGTGCGGTGCCCGCGTCGCCGGTGCGGTCCTGTTGGCGGTTCGCGGGTGGGCTAGAAGCCGGGAGCCCAGAGGGCCCAGCCGGTGCCCGATTGATAGCAGGTGTACCAGGGCCAGACGGTGCCGAGGCCGCGCTGCCCGAACGCCTCGCAGGAGGCGCTGCTGGGGTAGACGCCGACAACGCTGGCGTTGGCAGGGGAGGCGGCGATGCCGCCGATTGCGGTCAGACTGAGGGTGATGACCGCCAGCCGGAGAGTAATTCTTCGCATGAGGCTCCTTTCACCTGCGGACACACATAAAACTTTAAGGAAAGTTTACTAATAGATTCCCTCTCGATCAAGACTTGCCAGAGTGCCGAGATCGTGCCTGTCGCATGCGAGATGCGTCGCGGACGGGAATCGGCTGGGATCGTCCTGTGGACTGTGCCTCGCGGTTTCGCCAAGTCACGCGAGATTGCTGACGCTGCGTCGCAGGCTCATCGCGACGACGCGGGATCGCGGCGCGACCACCGCAGGGCCCCTCGGGCGCCGATCAGCAGGCCATGAAGAGACATACAAACGAGCAACAGGCACGACCCTGGCCATTGCGATTGCGGCCCTGCCCACGAGTCCCCGTGAGCCCTCCGGATGGCCCTCCTATTGGGCTTGCAACGCGGCCCTGCCCGAACCGCCCGCCGCGGTCGGTTCTATCCGGATCGCGCTCCTATCGGGCTCGCAACGGGCACGACCCCAACCCGCATTGGCAGCCGGATTCTGGCCGACCCGATCGGCTCCATGTGGACCAAGACGCGCGGCTGGTCCGCCTGGAGCGGGACACTACGGCGGTGAACTGTACCGAAACTGCAACCCGAGGCCGGTTGGACACGCTCATGATCAACGCACGTGGGATACATGAGCCGCGCTCAGGAGTTGCCTCTCTGCCATGTGTCGAATTGGAGGGCAGGCGGGTCCATTAGTTCTTTGAGCTGCTTTACCCTGTTCACGCAGTCGGAGCAGACGTGTTCCTTAACCGATCTGGCGGTGGCTTCCGGTGTCGGCTCACGGAAATTACCTGACAGCGTCATGCCTAGCGGAAGATTGGTTTTGGGGTCCATCATGACCGTCATGACACTCGCAGGGGTGAAGCTGAAGGTGCGCTTGCACATGTAGCATCTGCCGATTGTCGTGATCTGCTCGTCTGCCATAAAGCGTCTGCCCTCCTCCATCGCACCGTACAACTTCCGGGCGGGTAGCGGGTCACCTCGTGTGTCGGCGGCTCCTGCCACTTCTCCGCCTGTCTGATCACGTCCTTCCCTCGCCGGCCAGCAGGGCGAGGGTCAGATGTGAGCCCTGATCTTGACGTACTAGCTGCGACGGCGGTCGTCGTCTGCCCGAGTCTCGCCGCGGCCCCGGCTGGCCGATCGGCGTCTGACCTGCCGGATGGCAAGCGCGAGGACGGCCGCGATCACGATCGCATTGGACATTACCGGCACCCAGTCGCCCAGCCGTACGTAGAGCGTTTCTTCGCTGGAGAGCGGCACGTCCACCACGAAGGTGCCGCGATACTCGGGCGGGACCCACGCCAGCGGCCTGCCTCGCGCGTCGAACGCCGCCGAGGTTCCGTCGAGCTCCACCAGCACCGCTGAGCGGCCTGACTCCACCGCCCGTACGGCCTCGAAGCCGGCTTGCTGCGAATGTGCCCAGCTGCCGTGGAATGTGGTGAGCGATCCCTGCACGATAGTGATGTCGGCGCCTACGCGGGCGAGGTCGCGCCGCATGTCGGGGAAGGTCGACTCGTAGGAGATCAGCGGGCCGACCTTTGAACCGGAGACGTCCAGCGTCGTCAGCTTGTCGCCGGGGGACCGGTCCTGCTCGGGGGCCTCGGTGTAGTCGGCTATCCAGCCGAGCAGCGGTCGCAGCGGTATGTACTCGCCGAAGGGCGCCAGCCGCTGCTTGGCGTACGTGGCCACGAGCCCCTCGCCGGTGTACTGGTAGGTCGACTTGGTGATGCGCCCGGATGCGTCGCGAGCGTCCACATTGACCAGTAGGTCGCTGCCGGTCGCGGCGGCGGCCTGGCGCAACTGGCGATCGACGTCGGGCCGCTGCTTGGGGTCGAATCCGACGCTGCTCTGGCCCCACACGATGACGTCGGGGTGGAGTCCTGCGAGTTCGTAGGTGAGCCGCAGATGGGCGGCGAGGCGCTCGTGCGGGCCGTGGACGATACCGGGCTGCACACCCGCCACGCGCATACTGCCGGTCACCGCCGGCTCCGGGCGCAGTATTCCGTAGCCGACCGAGGCCGCGGCCAGAGCGACGGCGACTCCTCCGCCGACCAGCCGGGTACGGAGCCTGGCGCCCGGGATCAGGAGGGCGGTGATCCCCATGTTGACCGCGACCAGGAGGAAGCTCAGCAGCCACACCCCGCCGAGGGCGGCGACGGCGAGCACTGGTCGCACCGACCACTGGCTGGAGCCCAGGAGCCCCCACGTCCCACCCAGGTGTTTCCAGGAGCGCAACGCCTCGACGGTCAGCCATACCGAGGGCAGCACCAGCATCGCCACCAGCACTCTGGCAAGCGAGGCCCGCCGCAGCAGCCCGTAGGCGGCGAGCCCGAAGGGCACCCAGACCAGGCCGACTATCCCGGCCGCCGCCACCGAGAACACCCCCAGGTAGGGGAGCACCCAGTAGTGCAGCGTCACGAAGAAGCCGCCCGCCGCGAACCAACTGCGCCAAGCCGCCTCCCGAAAAGATCCCGCCTGGGCCAGTAGCAGCAGGAGGGGAACGAGTCCCACCCACGCCCACCACCACGCGTTGACGGCCGGAAACGCCAGAGCCAGGCACGCGCCGATCAGGAGGGCAAGAAGGCGGAGACCCCAGCGGACGAGCACGGCGAGCATGTCATGGAGCTACCCACGCAGGTGCCGGCGAAGTCGTCGCCGGTCACGGTACACGCGAGCGGTGTTAGTCCTGGTCAACGCATGTAGCGTGCCCGGGTTGCTCCGCCCGTGGTAGTTGCCGGGGCTCAGGGTTCGCGGGCGCGGAGGTACGCGTCCAGGTCGGCGGCGCCCTTGAGCATGGCGCGGCCCCGGGCGGACAGGCGGGCCTGCCAGTCGCGCAGGGTCGACTCCAGCGGGGCGACGCCTCCGGCGGAGCGGACCTGAGCGATCAGCGGGGCGATCTGCTCCAGCAGGTAGCCGCCCCGCCTGAGCTGGTGGGCCAGCCGTACGTCCCGTACGTCGGCCGCGCTGTAGATCCGGTAGCCCGTCTGCGGATCGCGGTACGGCTGGACCAGCCCGGCGTTCTCCCATTTGCGCAGGGTGGCAGGGCGGATGCCGAGCCTCTTGGCCAGCGGGCCGATGAACATGTCGCCGCGCTCCTGCGGCACGGGCGCCAGATCGCGGAGCGCGGCTTCGACGGCCTGGAGGGTACGGCGGTCGTCGAGGAGTTGGCCGTGGCTGTCGTCGATGAGCCGCAGCGCGTCCTCGGTGGCACCCCGGTTGACCGCCTGCATGATCGACGTGGCCGTCTGGTGACCGTGCCCGGGCACGAGGGCGAGGAACGCGCGCAGGGCTTGCGCGTGCAGCGGCGTATAGGCGCGATAGCCGTGGACGGTGCGTTCGGCGGCGGGCAGGATGCCGGCGTCCTCGTAGTTCCTGATCGCCTGAGTGGACAGGCCGTGCTCGCGCGCCAGGTCCACTGGCCTCATGGATGCATCACCGATTGAAGGTCCGTCGCGATGAGAGCTGGATTTTCATGGAAAAGTTTACACCGAGTGTTCAACGATACCGTTGAAGGTATGGATATCAAGGACACGGCCCGGCCGCTCGATGGCGCGGGCGTCTCGGCGTTCCTCCGGTCGCTTCCCGCCACGCCCCTGCTGCTCGGCCTGGGCGAGGCCAGGCACTTCGTGGGGGAGCTGGGCGAGCTGCGCAACGAGATCTTCCGGCATCTGGTCGAGCACGAGGACTACCGGTCGTTCGCCATCGAGAGCGACTGTCTCATGGGCCTCGTGGTGGACGACTACATCACGACGGGCGCGGACACGCTCGATGACGTCATGGAACGCGGCTTCAGCCACGGCTTCGGCGCGTCCCCGGCCAACCGCGAGCTCGTGCGCTGGATGCGGGCGTACAACCAGGAGCATGACGAAAAGCTCCGATTCTTCGGGTTCGACGGCCCGCTGGAGTATTGGGCGGCGAGCCCGCGCCAGGCGCTCACCGCTCTCTACACCCTCCTCGACGGCCCGCTGCC
Organism: Acrocarpospora sp. B8E8; assembly: GCF_039871605.1. Classification (NCBI taxonomy): domain Bacteria; kingdom Bacillati; phylum Actinomycetota; class Actinomycetes; order Streptosporangiales; family Streptosporangiaceae; genus Acrocarpospora; species Acrocarpospora sp. B8E8. The sequence goes on from NZ_JBDPLV010000105.1 coordinate 23,322, forward strand.
CTGCACCAGGGAAACCCTCGACACGCTACTGGGCCCGGACGATCGGTGGTCGAACGAGGCCACGGCCATGGATCCGTCCCAGTCGATCGGCCAGTCCGCCGACGCCCAGCGGCTGCGGCTGATCGCCGACGACCTGGTGGCGCTGCTCGACACGCAGGCGCCGCGGCTGAGCGCGGAGGACAGGGAGCGGGCGGAACTGTACGGGCGCACCGCCACCGGCCTGCTCCGCTACCACTACTGGATGGCCGACGCGTCCCCGGCACGGTGGACCCGGCTGTCGGCCCTGCGGGACGCGATGATGGCCGCCAACCTGCGTGCCGTCGCCGAGCAAGGCCCCGCCCTGGTCTTCGGCCACAACCTCCACTTTCAGCGGAACAAGAGCTTTATGCCGCTCGGCGACCAGACGCTGGAGTGGTGGAGCGCGGGGGCGATCACCGGGACGCATCTGGGCGACCGGTACGCCTTCCTGGCCTCAGCCCTCGGCACGGTCGGCGACAACACCCCGCCCCCGGACGCCATCGAGGGCATCCTGTCCACGCTCCCGTGGGACCACTCTCTCATCGACGCCCGCCGCCTGGCCGAGGCCATCACGAAGCCCGCCCCGCGCATCTCCGACGATTTCCGCTATTTCCCGCTGGACCCGGCCCAGCTCGACATGATCGACGGCGTCGTCTTCCTCAAACAGGCTGTCAGGCTAGATTGACAACCGCGTGCGTGTCAGGCTCTGCTGACACGCCCGCGCATCAATCACACCATCCATGCCCATCCCCTCACCGAAGGTGGCGACCTAGCGCTGCGCCGAGGATCATGACGGGCTCACCTCAGCATTTACGACCTTGCGATCACGCATCGGCCGCCATCCCGGAGTCGAAACGCCCCGCCGGAGGCAGCACGAACTCCTGAAAGACGCCGCGCGGGCACCTCTTGAGAGGGGGACAATCAGGGCGTGAGGAAACTGGTCGCCTGCGTCGCACTGGTCTCGTTGACGTCCTGCGGGTACACCTGGGAGCAACGCGTCGTGCCTTCCTTCGCCGAGATGGAGCAGGTGGCCCGGACGGCCGGACCGTACGACGGAACGACAACTCGGCCGCAGAAGATCGGGGAGATCGAGTTTCAGGACATCTATCGAGAGGGCGACCGCGTCTATTTCCAGGTGGGGAGCGTCTCCAGTGTGGACCCCTACGGCTACGTCTGGAGCCCCAAGCACACACCGGTCGATGACTCCAACCCGTCGGTCGCTTCGTCCTTCGAGCACATCCAGGGTCCTTGGTATCACTGGAGTGACAGCTACTGAGCCTTTCCATCCTGATGGTTCGGTCATCTGGCCCCCTGGCCATCGAGCTGGCCGATGACACCCGCATCGTACGCCGGCAGTTCGCGGGCCGCCGCTAGAACTTCCACCCCTCTTAGCGCATCTGACCGAGTGACGAAAGGACTCGGCCGATGCGCACGCCCCTCCGCGCCACGCTGACCGCGGCCCTGATCGCCGCCCTGATCCTCGCGCTGGATGTGGCGGTGATCAAGGCCGTCCTCTGGCACATCGACGCGGTCAAGCGGAACACGATGTTCTTCGACGGCGACAGCCTCATCCGCGGGATCGGCGACCCCACCCGCGAGCAGTTCCTGGAAGAGATGCGCACGCGGATGCTCGCGGCGTACCCCGCTCTGGCCCTGGCGGCCCTCCTCTTGATCAACCTGCTGTTCGTGGCCCGGCGCCGTCATTCCACCTGGCTGGTGATCCTGCAGTCGGTGCTCGTCGTGTACGTGGCCGTGGTGGCGCTCTACTGGAATCCGTCCTGGTCAGACGCTCACGACACCTCGCTGACCCCTCCCGCGATGAGACTGATCTCCGCGTACGGCATACAACAACCCGGAGGATAAGGAACAAGCTGAAGGGCTGTACCGAAGCAAGAACCACATTGCGCCCACCTTCGGGGATCGGGGGGCGCGGCTACGGCGATCGGGCTTCCGGCGAACCTGGAACAAGGCAGGTGACGCCATCGGCCTGCCTCGGGCACGGAAGATCGACAACGTCAAGTGAAGATCACAAAGGCCAGGCGTCCCGTGTGGGATGACCTGGCCTTTTGTCGTTGGAGCGGACGACGGGAATCGAACCTTCGTAGCCAGTTTGGAAGACTTCGGGCCACGCTCGCATGACGTGCTGCGATGCAGGTCAGAAGGCCTACGGTAGTGTCCGCGAGTACCCGCGAATCTCCCTCGTTCCCCGAACGCGCGCTTGAGGTCTAACCTCCTGCTCCACGAAGCCGATTTCGAACCGTCAGCCTGGGAGTAGCTCTTCGGCGCCGGCGCGGACGGCTGCCCAGTCGGTTGGCGGTTCGCGATGTAGGCGTTGAGCTAGCCAGGTCGCTCGATTGACGTGCTCGGCTCGGAGTAAACGCAGGTCGAGATGAACCCCATCCGGTGGCCCCGTCCGCTCCAACGCTCTGATTCTCCGCTCCATGGCGATCATGAGTTCATGGTCGAGTTGCCGGACGGCCGTTAGGAACGATTCCGCCGGGATTACGACCTGGCCCGCCGGGTCGGCTATGAACCTGATGTCGCCATCGTCGTCATGCCGCCAAGTCACTGTCACCGTGTCTAGATCGTCGCTGACGGTACGCCAAGCCCTGATACGGGGCGGTTGTCGGATGTAGCCGAGATCCAACGCGTGTTCGGCGTGCCACTCCGCGGCAACCAACGCCCCATCGCTGTCCATCGGCTGCCAGGCGTCGGGGTCACTAGCCACGAAATCCAGGAGATCGATCGGCACCGACTGGAGGACAGTCGGTGTCATCTCGTTGATGTCTTCCCATAGCCGAGCCACGTAGTAGTCGACATATGGGCGCTGCGCCGCAGGATGGTCGGTTCGATATCGCTGAAGCGTCTCCGGTGAGTAGCGCAGCAACTCGTGACTAGCCAGTTCGATCCAATACCAGCCGTCGGTCAGTCCGAACCAGTGCAGTTGACGATCCTCATGGCCCCACGGGGAAACCTGGCCCAGGGGTGTCAACGCGAAGCGGAACCTGATCACTGGGCGTATGGTAGCCGCTCGGTGGACGTGTGTTCGACCTGGCGTGTACCTGGACTTCTTCCTTATCGGGAAATGTTGACTGGCATAGGACCGTGGCCAACTCCAGCTTCTAGCTGGGGAAACAGTCCAACGACGTCCAGGCGCGTCTAAGTATGTCCAGGGGCGGTTGTCACCCAGTTTGTCACTCAGGCTTCGGCCTGACCGCGGCTAGGCCGAGGTGTGTGTCTTAGGAGCACTTGAACCAGATTTTGCGGTTAGGCTCGCAATTATGGGTTTTTCGCCGCGATGGAGGCAGAGGTCAGCTGCTGCGGCTGTTGGTCTTGGCATGGTGGCCGGAGAGGACTCGATCCCGTGGCCGTGTCGGCTTGCGGCAGCATCAGGGGCCATCGTTCTGACTGGTATAGCGTCCTACTCGCCTGCCAGCACTCGTGATGCTTTTAAAAAACCTTCTCCTTATTTCACCTAGGTCGGATAAGCGATCCCGCCGATCCCTTCGCCATAGCAGGGGGCGGCCATACAGGGGGTTGACGAATTGTTGCGGTGGTGCTGGATCCATGGGGCAAGATCGTAAAAGAGGGGCATTACAATGATCAACTAATTGGGGAGGGCCAGCGCCCCTGCCCGCGATCGTCCCCCCTCCCGCCCATCTTTTGCGATCTTGGAGGGGTCCCCATGGATTCGGCTCCGCAACAATGCGGTGACCCCGGAACCGGCCGTCTCGCCGTGCGGCCCTGGCATCCTCGGGTGCAGCTTGCGAGTGTTCTCCGCCCCTTGTTGTCGCGGACGCGCGTGGGCTGTGCGGCGTTCGCTGGCGGTTCCTGTCTTGTGGTGGGAGACCTGAGGAACGCGGAGCGGAGCATGCTCCATGCCGCCTATGTTCCGTCCCCTGCTCACGGTGTGCCGCTTGTCGGCACGCGCGCTCGCCTGCGGCGTTCTAGCTTCCGCCGCACGTGGAACAAGACGCGCTCGGCTGTCGGGCTACCGGAATTCCACTTTCACGATCTTCGCCACGTGGGAAACACCTTGGCAGCTGCCAACGGGGCCAGCCTCAAAGAGCTGATGGCACGGATGGGGCGCTCCTCCACGCGGGCGGCGTTAATCTACCTTCACGCTACCCAGGACCGTGATCACGTGATCGCTCAAGCGTTCGGGCAGGCATTCACCGATGCTCGCGGGCCGGCGGCGCAGAACGGCTGATATGGCACGTGGATGGCACGGAAGATCCATAACAGTAGGTGAAGATCACAAAGGCCAGGCTCCCCATGCGGGATGACCTGGCCTTTTGTCGTTGGAGCGGACGACGGGAATCGAACCCGCGTAGCCAGTTTGGAAGACTGGGGCTCTACCATTGAGCTACGTCCGCGCGAGCCGGGTGTCAGCCGGTCGTCAAGGCGTAAGCGTACCGGAGATCCGGCACGGGGAGCGCATCGACTGGCGGCAGGTCAGGCCTTCGCTTCGCCGTTTTACCGCGCGAGCAGCGGGAGCGCTGGGAAGGCGTGGTCCTGCCACAGCAGCCGCGAGGTCTCTTCCGGGTAGGCGGTGACCGTCGACGGCGTGTCGAAGAGCTGTGCGAGGCGGTGGTCGGCGTCGTACGGTGGCCAGCCCGGGTCGCCGTGAGCGGCGAACGCCATCCACGCCCCGCGGATCTGCGCGGACAGCTCCTCCGCCGCCGGGGAGGGCGGGTCGCCGATCAGCATGGCGGTCTGTCCGCTGCTCAGGTTGCCGAAGACGAGTGGCACGTCCAGGCCGTGGCAGGCGCCGAGGGCACCGTCCAATCCCGGGGCGGACCAGGTCAGTTCGTAGAGGTGGGCCTGGCCGCCGCCGGCGATCTGCGCGTCGGCGAGGTGGAGGCTCGGCATCCGGAACAACCAGTCCGCGTTAACCAGTTCGTACAGCTCCTCATCGGCCGCGGCCGGGAATGCCTCCCGGTAGCGGCGTGCACCGTCCGGCCCGGGGGCGAGCATGCGCAGAGCGGTCTCGGTCTGCTCGTGCGTGACCTGGCCGAGCACGCCGTCGATCAGGCTGAACAAGCGGTGCTCGTCACGCGTGTGCCCGACGAGAAGCCCGACGTCCCGGGCGGCGCCGTCAGCCAGCGCCTGCCAAGGGGTCGCCGGCAGGACGTCACCGTCGACAACCGGTGCGAACGGGATCGGCCGGTGTGCGACCTGCCCCCAGCGCTCCCGCCATTGGACCATCTTGGCGTGGATCGCGTCGCCCACGGCGGGCAGCCGGGCTGGGGCCACCGCCGACAGGCCGGACACCGTGGGCTGTACCCCCAGCTCGGCGGCGCAGGCGGCGGCGATGTCGGCGGCCAGCTCGGGGGAGAAGAACGTCCCCGGCACGCTCTGCGCGACCGCCCGGCGGAAGAGCCCGGCGGCGCGCGGCATGGCGAGCAGCGCGGCGACCGATCCGCCACCCGCCGACTCCCCGAAGACCGTGACCCGGTCCGGATCGCCGCCGAACACCCGGATGTTGTCCCGCACCCACCGCAAGGCCGCGACCTGGTCGAGCAGTCCCCGGTTGGCCGGGGCTCCGTCGATCTGCGCGAAACCCTCAATACCGAGACGGTAGTTGAGGGTCACGACTACGACTCCGCTCCCGGCCAGACGCCCGGCGTCGTATTCCGGGAGGCTGGAGTTGCCCAGGGCGTAAGCGCCGCCGGGGATCCACACCATCACCGGGAGCCCTGACGCCGGATCCGGATCCGGCGTCCAGACATTGAGCGTCAACCAGTCGTCGCCGGCGGCGTCCTGGGACGCCCCGAGCACGCCGGACTGCGGGGGCGGCGGGCCGTACGCGACCGCCGGGCGCACACCGTCCCAGCTGCGCACCGGCTGCGGCGCGGCGAAACGGAGGGCGCCGACCGGCGGCTCGGCGAACGGGATGCCGCGGAAGACCGCCAGGCCCGCCTCCCGGCCACCGCGGAGGACGCCGGCCGCCGTACGGACTTCCGGTTCGGACTCGGACGGCTTGCTGGATGCGGTGACGGCCACTTTGCGGTTCCTCTCTGTTCCTGCTCGGCCGAGCGTCGCAGTGCGCGCCGTGTGCGGGCAAACCATTTAGGGGCAGCCCACATGAGCCTGAAGTTGATCTTGAACGCTTTCCGGAAACGATCCCGAAGTCCTCAGCCGAAACCGCGGCCTGGCTCTGGGCGGTCTCGGCGGAACTGACCGGCGCGAACTATCCCTGATCGATGTCCGCGTCGCGAAGCCGGGCGATGCCCGTACGAACGATAAAGGAGCCCCCGTAGGGGCTCCTGGGGTCGGGGTGGCCGGATTTGAACCGACGATCTTCTGGTCCCAAACCAGACGCCCTACCAAGCTGGGCCACACCCCGTAAAGAACCTCCGAGGCGACTCGGAAGGGCTCCTCTGCTGCCCTCGACCATAGAGGGACATGCCGATCCTAGCTGATCGGCCTGCCCCATGCCTCCTCGTTACGTGCACGCTCAGGCGCACGGCTGGGTCGGGCGCAAAGAGATCATGAACGAGAGAGCCGACCCCCAGGGATTCGTCCCCGGAATTCGGGTTGATCCGGTAGTCGTCGTGCCTCGGCCGGCCGACCGCAGGGTCAGCACCGTGGAGGTGCCGACCGCGACCTGGATCGCGTCGGACACGCCCGGAACCTGACGCGGGTGATCGACATGCGAGTCGGCGAGGCCACAGCCCAGGGCCCCGGCGTCGTTGCCACCCCAGGTCCAGACGGTCCCGTCGCCCCGCAACGCCGCGGTGGTCGGCCCGCCGCCCGCCTCGACCTGGACGACGTCCGTCAACGTGAGGGGTACGGGGGAGCGGCGATCGACGGTGGTTCCGTCGCCGAGCTGGCCGACCGAGTTGGACCCCCAGGCCCAGACGGCGCGATTCGTGATCGCGAAGCTGGAATGTTCACCGGCTGAGACGTACGAGACGTCGGCCAGGCCGGGAACCTGGGCCGGGGCATACCGGGGCGTATTACATCCCATGCCCAGCTGACCGCACCGGTTGTGACCCCAGGCCCAGACGGTCGCGTCGGCGCGAATGGCGAGTGCGTGCTCGCCATGGGAGGAAGCGGCGACCCGGGTGACATCCGACAATGAGGGGATCTTTATCGGCGTGGCGCGGTTGGCCGTGGTTCCGTCGCCGAGCTCCGCGTAGCCGTTGTGCCCCCAGGCATGGACAGTGCCGTCCTGGGCCAGGGCAAGGCTGAATCGATGACCAGCGGATACCTGCACAATGCCGGTCAAGCCGGACACCGGATGCGGCACACTGCGCCGGATCGTGGTGCCGTCGCCCAGCTGCCAGTGTTCGTTGTCTCCCCAGGCCCAGACCGTGCCATCGGATCCCAGCGCGAGAATGTGCTTGGCGCCCAGCGACACCTGGACGATTCCGCTCAGACCGGGGATCTGTTCGGGGACGGTGGCGTAGTTGTCCCGGTATCGCCGGTCGCCGAAGCGCCGGTTGCCCCACCGGAAGAGGGCGCCGTCCGCGCGTACCAGGGCGCTGAAATCCGAGCTTGCCGCGATCTGCCGGACGTTGGAGATATCTCGCCAGATCGGAGACCGCCGACTGACCTGGGCGGGTGTCTCCAGATCGGTGGTCGTTCCGTCACCCGCCTGGCCGAGGTGATTGCGGCCCCAGGCGCTGAGGGCGGTGATCCTTGACCGTTCGGCGGAGCTGAGATCCATCAGCTCTGGCCCCCGCGCGGGAGCGGCCCGTTCCATCGCGTGGAACGCGGCTGCGAAACCACGTTGACCGGCCAGAACGCCCTGCGGAAGCACATCTGTGGAGTCCCCTGTCGCCGCTCGCGAATCTCCTTTTCCTCTAGATGAATGAGTCCAAGGGTTCGCCTGCGGAAATAGAGCGAGAGTGTCCATGATCCGTTTGTGACGACAGACCTGAACACCCTCGCAACCGCACTCTATGTCAGGATCGACGATGCGCTGAAGGC
>NZ_JBDPLV010000106.1:0-30178 GCF_039871605.1 Acrocarpospora sp. B8E8
GCTTTCCCGCCATGCTCTTGTCCCCTCCCGGTTTCCCGTTCAGGTAAGGCGGGTGGCCCAGAGGTCACCTCCTCCCGAACCTCTGCCCCCTGCGGGGGCGATCTGGCGCCGAGTTAGACGGCGCACAGTCTCCCGTCACCGGGCTCTTGTCATCTTGATCACCAGACGGAGGCGACCCATTTCCAGTGTGTGAACATGCGGGGATACCCGGAGGTGATCCCTTCCCAGCACTGGCGGGCCTTCTTCACCCCTCGTAGCCGTTTGTACTTGTTGCGGATCCAGCGCACCAGGTAGGCGTTGATGCGCCCCAGGAGCGGATACAGCTTCGACCGGTAAAACCGGCCGTAGTACTGCATCCAGCCCGCCACGATCGGATTGATGCCTTTGGCGAGTTCACCGAAGGTGTGATTCACCCGTTGATGAAGCCGCCACTTGCGGACCTCTTCATTGAGCTTCTTCAAGGCGTCCTTGCCGATCGCGGGTGAGAACGACAGGAACATCGCTCCCTTTCCGTCCCGCGCACCACGTGCTTGGAACGTGAATCCTAAAAATGTGAAAGAGGTGTGCTCGTACGACCCACGCCGCTTCCCGTCCTTGCAGTACACGATCCTGGTCTTGTCGGGATGCAAGCGCAGCCCGACCGACTCCATCCTGTCCGCCAGCGCCGCAAGGACCTCACGGGCCTGACGTTCGCTCACGCAATGCACCACCGCGTCATCGGCGTAACGTTCGAACTGCACCGACGGGAACTCCCGCGACAACCACAGATCAAACGCATAATGCATGAACAGATTGGCCAGCACAGGAGAAACCGCGGAACCCTGCGGGGTTCCCATGGTCCTGTCCTGCAAGGTGCCATCGGGCAACTGCAATGGGGCGGCAAGCCACCGCTTCACATGCAACAGCACCCATGTGGCGTCGGTGTGCGCCTCCACAGCCTTGACGATGAGGTCCCACCGGACGCTGTCGAAGAACTTCTGGATGTCGAGATCGATCACCCAGTCACGTCTCCAGCATCGTTCCCGGCAACGCTCCACCGCCTGCAACGCCGACCGGTTCGGCCGATACCCCCAGGAGTCGTCGTGGAACGCCGGTTCCACCCGCTCCATCAGATGCCGGGCGACCACGGTCTGCGCCACTCTGTCGGCGACGGTCGGGACGGGTGATTCATACTGCCCCTCCTGCAATCGCGTGTCGGGATGTTTGCCGATGCGGTCGATTCGTGCTGGTCAGGCCTTGGCTCGTGCCGATGGATGACATGGTGCCCGAGAGCACCGACATTCTGGATGTCGTTGTTCAACGCCGTTGCCGTGGCTTACTTCGCCGGGCCTGCGGGTTGAGATGCCCGGATTGGTCGATCCAGGTGCGGCAGGCCGTCTCGACCTGGGTATTCCAGCCGATGTGGAGCCGGTTGCCCGGTCCTCGGCGGGCGCCGAGGTGGCCGGATTCGATCCAGTAGTAGACGACGCCGATGCTGCAGCCCAGCCGGGTGGCGGCCTCGGTCACGCTGATCTCGCTGTCGGCGGAAGTGATCGTGGCCGACGCCGGAGCGGGGTTCTTCCGGCGGCGAGCGGCCGGATCGGGGTTGAGGTGCGCGGACTGCTCGATCATGGTCCGGCAGTCGGCCTCGACGTGCTCGTCCCAGGCGATGCAGAGCCGGTTGCCGCCGCCACGGCGAGCACGCAGAAGGCCTTTCTTGATCCAGTCGTAGACGGCTCCGGTACTGCAGCCGAGCTTGCCGGCGACGTCGCAGACGGAGATCTCCCCGTCGGCGTAGGGGGACGGCGTCCGGATCTTGTGCACGTGGCGAATCCATTGGACGGCGTCGATGTCGAACGGGCGCCCGTCGCCGGTGTGCAGTCCGGCGGCGTTCAAGGCGACGACTAGGTCGGCGTTGCTGGTGGTCGGCCCGAGCCGCCGCACCAGCTCAACGGCCGCCGGTGAGCTGCGTCTGGCGGTGCCGGGGTGGACGGGCCGGGCGACGGTGAGCTCCTCGACTGCCCCAGTGTGCCAGCGGATCCCGATCCGCACCTTGCCGCAGTCGGACTCGGGAAGCAGGGTGACATCGGAGATCAGCGTGCGTAACAGCCGTTTCCGGTCTTTGTCGCTGGTGGTGGGCGCGTCCCACAACGCGGGCAGGTCGGTGGCGAGCTGCTCCAGATCGGCACGGGTGGGCAGCGTAGGCAGCGCCTCGGTTGCGGTCTGCAGCGCTGCTTCGGCCTCGGCAAGGGCGAACAGCTTGTTCTCCCACCGGTTCTCCAGGGTGCGGGCGACCAGCCGGTTCTCCGGTTCGCATTCGTGGTAGGCGCGCTCGGCCCGGTCCGCCTCATAACGGGCCCGCTCGAGCGTGAGCTCCGCAGCCCGGCTGACCCTGGCGTGGCGGTCGGTGACCTGGTCGGCGGCCGACAACGCGAGCGCGACCTGCTCGGGGGTGAGCGCGGCCAGCAGGACGGCGGCGACCGCATCGTCCACATAGGAGGCGGCGACCGACCGGCAGGTCGGCGTGGTCAGCCGATCCGCCCGCGAGCTGCACTCATAGGACGGCCGCTGATCGGTGTGGTAGTTGGTGCGCATCGGCTTGCCGCAGCTGCCACACATGATGATCCCCTGACACAGCGCGCAGCCCTCACGCGGTGGCCGAGCCCCGGCGTTGGTCCGGTTGGCGGCCAGCTTCGCCTCGTTGGCCAGGAATTCCGCCCAGCTGATGTAGCCCTCGTGGTGGTCTTTGAGCAGGACCGGCCACTGGTCGCGGGGCCGCTCCCACGTTGCGGTGTGCACCGTCCCATCCGGGTCGACGGTGCGGCGGGAGGCGTACCGGCCGTGCACGTAGGCGCCGGCGTAACACGGGTTCTTCAAAATGCCGACGACGCGGGCGTGGGTGAGCCTGCCCCAGCGCAGCCGCCCGGCCCACGCCCCGCCATAGGCGCGCAACGGGAACCTGCGGCCGGCGAACAGCGCGACCACCCCGTAAGCCGACCCGCACGAGCTGAACCCGGACAGCACGTCACGGATCGCGGCCTGGACCTGCTCGTCGGGGTCGATCATGATGTCGCCGAGGTCGTCGTGGACGAACCCGACCGGCAGCGGGGTCCGTAGGTCGCCGCGGGCGGCGGCAGCACGTTTGGCCTCCAACAGCCGCCCGGCCATCACATGCAGTTCCACCTCTCCCATGGTGCTCTTCAGGCCGAGCAGCATCCGGTCGTTGACATCGGCGGGGTCGTAGACGCCGTCGGCGTCGATCAGCAGCGTCCCGGTGATTTTCGCGAACTCCGTCAGCCGGGCCACCTCGGCGTTGGAGCGGGCCAGCCGGGAGATCTCGATCCCGAAGATCGCCCCGACCTCGCCCGTGCAGACCCGCCTCACCAGTTCGGTGAAGCCCTCCCGGGCCACGCCCCACCGGCCCGAGACGCCCAGATCGGTGTCGATCACCATGATGTCGCCGTCCGCCCAGCCCAGCCGGACGGCCTCCTCGGCCAGGCCGTACTGGCGCATCGTCGACTCGGTGTGCTGGCGGACCTGCGCCATCGAGCTCTGGCGCAGGTAGACGATCGCCAGCCGGCCCCGATGCCCACTCGTGATCTTGTGTTCGCCGTTCACCGGCGTCGCCACCTTTCAGCGCCGCCGCCGTCATGTTGGCCAGCACCGCCACCGCCTCGGCCCGCGCGGGGCCCGCAAGGACGACGGGACCGGTCATGGATCAGATCAACTCCCGCCGGGCCAACAGCTCGGCGTTGATCGCCGAGATCTCTGCCAGCACGGCCTCGATCTCCTCGTGCCGGCCCAGGTAGCGGCGCACCACCTCGACCAGCCCAGCAGGGACGTACTTCATCCGGCCGCGGCCGGCGACCTTCGGGCTGAAGTAGGAGTACGGGCCGTGCCCTTCGCCGTCGGCGCACCGGCACCCGGCCTTCCCGCACCGGCGCGTCTGCTCCACCAACGACCCGGCCAGCGTCTGCTCCACATTGCCGAGCCGCCCGGCCAGGGCGCGACGCCGCGCCAGCAGCGCTCTGGTCGACATCCCCACCAGATCGTTCTTGTGCTCTCTCATCACACAAGAGTGTGCCGGTATCAGGCATCACCGTCAACGACCTTCGACAGTGCCGCGGGCCAGCACGTCCAGCGCCGACAGAGCCTCGCCCGACAGCCGCTCTGGCCCCAGGGCCCGGACCAGCGTGTTCAGCGCGGCCAGATGCTCGGCCGACAACCGGCGCTGCTGCGGCGGCTCGCCCCGGTCGGTCCACCCCGCCGGGAGCGTGATCTGCCCCGACACCCCGCCCGAGCAGACGAACACCACGTCACTACCGCGGCGCTTGACGTAGAGGATGTCCAGCCGCTGCCCCTTCAGCGGATGGAACGGATGGGTGACGATGACGAAACCCAAAGGATCATTGGACGGTCCGGCACTATGCCGTCTCCGTCGGGATGCCCAGCATCCTCATCCCACCGCCATGCTGCTTCGGTATCTCCACCGCACGCACCGGAGGCGGAAAGTAGGTCCCCGACGACATACGATTCCAGATCTTGTAGAGGTTATTCTTCAGATCGGCCTCGAAGTCCTCGATGGACTTCCCGTCCACGCCCGCCGCGCCCTTGTTCTTCCTCACCTCCTGGAATGCCTCCCAGACATCCCGCTTGGAGATGGCAAACGGCTTGTCCTGCGACTTCAGCTTGTCCATAAAGCTCCTCCCAGGCTCGTGCCTGGTTGACCAAACGAACATGCCACAGATGACCCGGCCCCTTGGCTCCACTCCCACTACAGGAGTTTCACAGCTACTACGAGCCGGTCCGCCGGCCCGCCCCGCGACGGTACTCAATCCCTCACGGTTTAGCCGTTTGGGAGTCTCCCTCTCGCCGCCCCTCCGGGCAGCGGTATCGGGACAGGCCTTCTCACGTTCCGCGTGAAAGCAGCAGATCAGACTCACGTCGCCTCCATGCCGGACGCCGCCTGACCAATCAGCGGGCACCCGCCAGGCTCATCCCGGAACTTCCTACACGCCCCGGTTCCGACGTCGACTGATTCGATTTCGACACTTCAACAGCGATTCGCTTGCGCTCGTCTTCCTGATCCCCACCTGACACCATCATGGGCGCCTTTTCCTCATCGCTCACCACGACAGTCTTCAGCTAACGCAGCATGAGGCGGTTTGAAGCCTCCCCCCGCAGGGCGGCTCCGAAGGGCCAAACCTTCATCTTCCACGCAGCACCACTTCGAGGAACTCTGCCTACATCAAGCTCCTTTCAGTGTTCGTGACACACGCAGGATTCGAACCTGCGATACTCCTGCTCCCAAAGCAGGCGGGCTGACCAAACTGCCCCACACCCGGTTTACTGTTCCGGCAGAAGAACGGTAACAAGGATGCTTTCCAGCATTCATCTGATTTCGGGAATTACGCTGCCGGACGGCGGGCTCAGGATTCTGTCGGTGGCGGGTGGCAGACTCATCACCATGCGTGATGACGTGACTGAGGGAAGTCCTGGGAGCTGGCCTGGAGCTCAACGCCGTCCCGCCACGGCGCATGCTCCGCAACGAGTTCGCGAGCCGCTCCCCGTATGCGCCCAGGCACTCGACAACGTACTGCTCGGCCGCCCTTGGATGCCCGCTCTCACAGCTGACGTGAATAGTCGCCTGTGGGGGAATGCTGCTCCCGCCGCCACACTGTCTTGTGCGCGGCTCAAGGGCGCGCTGATCGAACGTTGGCCTAATGAGAGAGGTGCCCTGACGCGCGGTCCGCCCTGCCCGCCCTATCGTCGGACTCATGGTGCGGATTCCGGACGAGATGAACGCTTGGGTCGTTGATCGGCCAGGGCCGATGTCGACTGAGCCGTTGAAGCGGGTGCGAATTCCGGTGCCCGAACCCCTTCCGGGCCAGGTGCTGATCAAGGTTGAGGTCTGCGCGGTGTGCCGTACCGACCTGCACCTCGCCGAAGGCGACCTTGACCCACATCGGCCGCGCACGGTTCCGGGCCACGAGGCGGTCGGGCACATCGTGGCAGGGGCGACGAATGCGGACCTGACGGTCGGGTCTCGAGTGGGGGTGGCTTGGCTGCGGTCGACCTGTGGCACATGCCGGTATTGCCTGCGCGGGGCGGAGAACCTCTGCCCGTATTCCACGTATACCGGCTGGGATGCGGACGGCGGTTACGCCGAATACCTTCTCGCCCCCGAGGCCTATGTCTATCCGCTGCCGGAGGATCATCCTGCGGAGAAGCTGGCTCCGCTGTTGTGCGCCGGAATCATCGGATATCGTGCGCTGCTCCAGGCCGACCTCCCGCCCGGTGGCCGGCTTGGCATCTACGGCTTCGGCGCGTCAGCGCATCTCACCGCTCAAGTGGCCATCGCCCAAGGCGCTGCCGTACATGTGCTGACAAGGTCAGAGAAAGCGCGCGAGCTTGCCCTCGACCTGGGGGCGGCGTCGGCGCGGGGCGCCTACGACGCACCACCCGAACCACTCGATTCGGCCATCCTCTTCGCCCCCGTGGGTGATCTCGTGCCAGTGGCGCTGGAGGCGCTCGACCGCGGCGGCACGCTCGCCGTCGCGGGCATCCACCTCACCGACATCCCCAGCCTCACCTACGAACGACACCTCTTCCAGGAGCGCGTCCTGCGCAGCGTCACCGCCAACACCCGCGACGACGGCCACGCGTTCCTGGCATTCGCCGCACGCAACCCCCTCCAGGTCACCACCGTCCCGTACGACTTCGCCAACGCCGCGGACGCGCTTACCGACCTGGCCGCCGACCGCATGAACGGCGCTGCGGTCCTCCACATCGGCAACTGATCAGCCCGAAGGCTCTTGGTCCAGAAAGCGAGATCGCCTCCGGGCGTGCCCACCATGTGCCCACCGGAGTGGTTTAGAGGGCAAGAATGGCCCTCTTCCCGGACGGGAGGCGGGCACGGCGCTCATCTCCGGAAGCGACAGCCTTGCGATCTTGGCCTCGCATTGGCCTCACATCGAGTATTTGATCTTGATTAAGATCAAAAATGGCCCTCTTCCCGGGTTGGGAGAGGGCCATTGAACTGCGGAGGTTCGGGGATTTGAACCCCGGATGGGCTTAAGACCCAAACCGCATTAGCAGTGCGGCGCCATAGACCGGACTAGGCGAAACCTCCCGGTAGCCGATGTGGCTCAGGACAGAGTACCGGCGATCGTGCGAGGCGGCAAAGTGAATTGAGGTGTGGCGCAGGGCGGGCAGTCCAGTGTGAGGTTCGGGAAGCGCACAGCCCTTATCCACAGGCTGTGGATAAGGGCTGTGCGCAAGGTGTGGATGGCACGCGGGCCGTTCCACCTGAGGTCAGAGCGGCTTCGGGCTTGATCGGACGGGACCGTGCTGCGCGAGCTCGCCTCGATGTCAGGGCGCGGTCGGGATGGGCGGGTTGTCCGGCCCGGCTGCGCGCGCCTGTCCTTCGTAGGGGGTTCAGGCCTGCCGTACCGCTTCGCCTTCGATTTCGATCTTGATCTTCTTGCCGACGAGGAAGCCGCCGGCCTCCAGAGCCTGGTTCCAGGTCAGGCCGAAGACCTCACGGTCGAGTTCGGCTTCGGCGGAGAAGCCGAAGATCTCCTGGCCCCAGGGGTTGGTGGCGGCGCCGCCGAACTCGGCCTTGAGCGCGACCTGCTTGGTGACGTCGCGGACGGTGAGGTCGCCGACCAGGGTGAACTCGTCTCCGCTGAAGTCCTGGACGGCCGTGCTGCGGAACGTCACCTCGGGGAACTTGTCGGCGGACAGGAAGTCGTCGCTGCGGAGGTGGGTGTCGCGGTCGGCGACACCGGTGTTGATGCTCGCCGCCTGGATCGTGACGTCCACGGCCGATTCGGCCGGGTTCTCGGCGATGACGATCTTGCCGCTAAACTCGGCGAAGTTGCCACGGACCTTGCTGACCATCATGTGCTTGGCGACGAATCCGACCCGGGTGTGTGCCCCGTCGAGGGCGAACTCACCGGCGACCGGGATGGTGATGCCCTGCCACTCACGAACACTCATAGCTGATCTCCAGAGATTGTTGCCTTGCGGATGTTTGCAGCAACAAATGTCTACACGAGGAATATTCCTCACGTCAACTACCGTCGCGTAGACTTCTGAGCATGGACGCTTTTGAAGATCCTCGGCTGACAGCGATGGGGCTGTTCGCCGAGGTTTACACTGGGATAGCCGACAAGGCCAATGCCGGAATCGCGAAGGCAGGGCTGTCGGATGTCGACTTCGAGACGCTGATCCGGCTCGCCCGGTCGCCCCGGCAGAGCCTGCGAATGAGTGACCTCGCCGCCCAGACGTCACTGTCGACGAGCGGGATCACCCGGGTCGTGGACCGGCTGGAACGCGAAGGCTTGGTGGTGCGCGAGGCATGCGCGACCGACCGGCGGGCGTCCTACGCGGTGATCACCGAGGCGGGCAACGCACGCCTTCAGCAAGTGCTCCCCCAGCACCTGGCGGACATCGAACTCTGGTTCACCGGCCTGCTGTCCCCAGAACAACTCACGATATTTCTGGACATGCTCCGGACTATTCGTGATGTGGTACGCCCCTGCGCCACCGCCGGGGTGATCAACCCAAGGGTTGACGCTGGCCAGGGATGAGCAAATCGCCGCGGAGCTTCGCCATGGCCCGGGAGACCGTGCTCTTCACGGTCCCGACGCTGATCCCCAGCGCTTTGGCGATCTCGGGTTCCGTCATGTCCTCGTAGTACCGCAAAACGATCGCCGTCCGCTGCCGGGCCGGTAGCCGGCGCAGCGCGTTCTCCAGCTCGTCGTACCGATGACCGGGATCCTGATAGACGGGAATGTCAGGAATTTCGTCGGAAGGGTATTCCTCCAGCTTTCGTCGGCGCCACCACGAGATATTGATATTGACCATCGCGCGGCGCACGTACCCATCCAGCGCGGCACGATCTTGAATCCGGTCCCACGCCACATATGTCTTGGCCAGCGCCGCCTGCAGCAGATCTTCGGCGTCGGCGGGGTTGCCCGTGAGCTGGTTCGCCGCGCGCAGCAGAGCCGACCCGCGAGTCACCACGTACTCCCGGAACTCCTCGTGGCTTGCGATCATGCGATCAGAATCCCAGCCCGAGCCGTTCGTCCGGCTGAGCCGGAATCAAGGTTTCGCACTGCTGACCGCAAAGATCATTTAAGCCCGCTGACACGATCGACTTTGCTCTTTGTCGGGTACGGCACAGCCGATTAGGGTCGGGTTTGCCCCGACTCGGGGTCAACGGATTCCACCAGGAGTGGGAATTCTGCTACCACACACCGCCCAGCGCGGAAATTATCCCCCTATCAGGCTAGACATCATGTGAGGCTGGTGGGTGTGGCGATGCATGTTGAACGTAGGCGCGCGCTGGCGGCAGCCGTACTCGGCCGGGATCCCGATCCGGCTCAGCTGGCGGCCGACGACGGCGTGATGCTGGACGCGGTCAGTGGCGTGATCCTCGACGTCAGCCCGCACCTGATCATCGTGGAGACCGACGACGGTGACGAGGAGCGGCTCGTGATCGCGCCGTGGGCGACCGTGTGGCGGGGTGGAACCATCACGCCGGCAGATCTTCCGGTCGGATCCCGAGTGATCATCAGGGCCTTGCGTTCCGGCAAGGTAGTGGACCGCATCTGGGCGGATATCACCAGGATGACGGGCATCATCCGCTCGGTCAGCGGCCGGACCGACCTCGCCATCGAGCTTGACTGCGGCCCGCATCGCGGGCATCGGTCGATCGTGATCCCTTATCGATCTTCCGGGCGAGTGCGGGTGCGGTATCCGAAGCTGGAGCCGGGCTATCTCTTCGACGCCATCGGCGTGATCCGCGACGGCACTCCGCTCGCCCAGCTTCCGGCTACCTCGCAGCCCGCCTACCGGGCTGAATCCGTCCCGCCGCCGCCCCCCGCCTACGGCGGGGTCCAGTCGAAGATCTCCGGGACCGCGGTCTGGTCGGACTTCACCGATCGAGGCGCGGCTTATGCGATGTTGGAGCGCTCCGACTCCGAATGCGAGGATGCGGGCGTCTCGTGCGCCGGGCTGCCCTATCTGGCGCTCGGGTCCATGTTGTCTGTGCGGAATGTCTGTGCGGGGCGAGCGGCGGCGTTGCCGATCGTGGCGTGCGGCTGCCTGGCCGGACGGTTCTGCGATCGATGCGTGGAATGCGGGACTTCGCCGCGCGGCCGCATCGTGGAACTCTCGGCCACCTCGTACGTCGAGCTCGGCGGGGATCTGACCAAGGGGTGCTTCAACGCGCGGGTGGGGTTGACGTGACGCGCGACAGCTCGGGGCAGAAGGAGGATGTTGGGTGAGCGAGATGATCGCGGCGGCGGCGGAGCCGATCCTGGTGTTCATGTTCGCGCTGGGCGGCGTGGCCAAGCTGGCCAGCGTCGGCAGTGACGCGGAGCCCGGCGCGCTGGGCAGGCTGGGCCCGGCGGTGCTGATGCCTGAACGGTTCCGCCGACCAGCGATGATCTTCTGTGCCGTGGTCGAGTTCGGCCTCGCGATCGGCCTGGTCTTCTTCGACCACCCCCTCCCGCGCTGGATGACGGTCGCGTTCTTCGCTGTGTCCACATATGTCCTGTGGGACCTGCGAAGGCGCCGCCCCGACGTGGGCTGCGGTTGCTTCGGCGAGGTCAGCGCCAGACCGGTCGGCCTGCGATCCATCGGCCGCACGGTGGTGCTGACCGCGATGGCGATCATGATCGCGCTCCACAACACCAGTGGCCTGCCCCATCTGACGTGGACATTCGCGGCCTGGCTCGGCGGCGGCATCATGCTGCTCCTGATCCTTTCCCCCGAGATCGAGGAATCCCTGGCCCGGCTTCGCTACCGGGCCCCCTGCGAACAGCGCCCCTTCCCCGCCGACCGCGCCTTCTCCCGGCTGCGATCGAGCACGGCCTGGCGCGCCCATTACCCGATGCTGAAATCGGAGGAGCCCTCCGACAGCTGGCGTGAACTCTGCTGGCGCTTCTTCGCGTTCGACGCGGTGGATGGATCGGATGTCGTCTTCGCGGTCTACCTGAGCGGCCGTCGCCCGCCCGTCCGCGCGGCGATCGTGGGCGCGGACGGGCGGCAGGCGCCTCTGCAGGAATCTATCCCTGTATCAGCCTGACACTAGAGAGCCGTAGATTCCTGAATCCAGGCGCAGCGATTGGACTCTCTACGGCTCTCTAGCTTCCCCGCTAGAAAGCCGTAGAGAGGTCAATGGGCCCAGCGGTCAGAGCGGCTGGGCACGTAAGAACCTCCCGAAGTGGGGGACGGTGAAGGCGATCTGCCCCCGTTCGGCGCTGTAGATCAGGCCCTTCTTGATCAGGCTGTCGCGCGCCGGGGAAAGGCTGGACGGCTTGCGGCCGAGCGCGTCGGCCACATCGGCGGTGGGCACGGGGTCGTCCCCGAGTTGCGCCATCGCGTGCATATAGTCGCGTTCTGCCGGGGTGGCACGTTCGTAGCGGCTGCCGAAGAAGCCGACGGCGAGTTCCTCCTCGGCCTCCGGAGCGGACACCTTGATGTCCTCGGCGGTGATCGGGCTCCGTGGCGCGAGATCCCAGGCGACCTTGCCATACGCCTGGACGAAGTAGGGATAGCCGTCGGCCGCCTCGTAGAGCGCGTCAAGCGCTTCCGGCGTGAACGCGACGCCCTCCTCCTGGGCGGGGGCGATCAGCGCCAGGTCGGCGGCCTCGCGGTCGAGGCGGTCGATTCGCGCATACCTGAACAACCGCTCGGAGTAGCTCTTGCTGGCCGACAGGACCGAGGGGAGGTGCGGGAGTCCCGCCCCGACCACGATCAACCGGCCGCTGGTCTGGGAGAGTTCGTGGCAGGCCGCGCAGAGGGCGGAGACGTCCAAGGCCGGCACGTCCTGCATCTCGTCGATGAACAGGGCGATGCCGACGCCGAGGTCGGTGGCCACGCTGGCCGCGTCCACGAACAGCTCGGTCAGGTCGATCTCCAGGTCGCCGGAGTCGGCGCGTCCCCGGCTGGCGGGGACGTCGATGCCGGGCGACCAGTGCGACGTGCCCTTGGCCGCCGCGGGGTCGCGCATCGCGAACGCCTTGAGCACGCCGAGGAATTCGTCGATACGCTCGGGACCGCGATGCCGGGGGGCCAGCTCGCGGATCGCCATGTGCAGGGCGGCGGCGACCGGGCGGCGGATCGACTGGTCCGGCCGTGCCTCGATCTTGCCGGTGCCCCAGAGGCGCTGGATGGCCATCGACTTGAAGGTGTTGAGCAGCACGGTCTTACCGACGCCGCGCAGCCCGGTCACGACCATGCTTCGCTCCGGGCGGCCGCGGGCCACCCGTTCAAGGACGACCTCGAACTGCTGGAGCTCACGATCACGGCCGGCGAGCTCGGGGGGACGCTGGCCAGCGCCGGGGGCGTAGGGGTTACGCACAGGGTCCACGCTGTCGGACTTTATGACCGGATATAGCGGCCGTCGTAGATTTCCATAGAAAGCGCTACGGCGTGTCGCGGAACGGCGGGTGCCGGGGCATCGGGTGGGCGGGATCGGAGCCGCTAGCAGTGCCATGCGCTCCTCCTCACCTGCGCGTATGGGCGACCGCCTCCCAAGGGAGCCCGGTACGAACCCATGTTCGATCCGATGCCGATGACTGTAGCGCGGGATCGAACATGTGCGCGAGCCTTTCCCGAGAAAAGCTCGCGCAAAGATCGTTTAGGACCGGCTATGTCGGGATATAGCGCGACAACGTCCGCGCGGCGCAGCCAGCAGGGGCGTACGAGGAGACCAAGCGGCAGCTCGACCACGGCCCACAACCAAGACCAGCCCAAAGGGCGATGATATTTCCCCCAAAAGCCGCCCAAGGACCCGCAAGGGTTTCATGTCGCAACAAGGCTCGCACGAGCGTGGAAACACCGCCTGACCAGGCATTACATCCATCTTCCCGTTCCCGGGACCCCCGCGAGCGGTGTAGGTACCCTCAAACCCATGTCCACCCGCAGGTCAGCCATCGTGATCGCCCTGGCGCTCCTAGGCGCGTCCGCATGCGGAGCCCAGACCGCCTCCCAGGCGCTCCTCACTCCAGAACCCCCCTCGACCCAGACGCCCCCGACCCCCGCAGCCTCACCCCCGGCCGCGACCCCCACCTCTCCCCCCGAATTCACCGCGAAGATCAGCCCAGTCACCCGCGACCAGGTCAAATACTCCTGGCGCGAAGGCTGCCCCGTCGCCCTGAACGATCTGCGCCTGGTCACCATGACCTACTGGGGATTCGACAAAAAGGCCCACACCGGCGAAATGGTCCTCAACGCCTCGGTCGCCAAGGACGTCGTCTCGGTCTTCCGCAAGCTGTACGACGACCGCTACCCCATCCGCCGCATGGAACTCGTCGACGTCTACAAAGGCGACGACTACGACTCGATCGACGTCGACAACACCTCCGCCTTCAACTGCCGCGCCGCGACCGGCTCAACCCACTGGTCCCAGCATGCGTACGGCTTCGCGGTCGACCTCAACCCGCGCGAGAACCCCTACCTCGAGGCCGACGGCTCCAACGCCCACAGGAACGCCGACGCGTACGTCAAGCGCCCGCTCGACAAGCCCGGAGTGATCAACCCAGGCGACAAGGTCGTCCGTGCTTTCGCGGCGATCGGCTGGGGCTGGGGCGGCGACTGGTCCGGCATCAAGGACTTCCAGCACTTCTCCAAGAGCGGCCGTTAGACAGGATCTAGCCGGACATCGTCGCCGTTCGTGCTGCAGATCCATCTGTGCGGTCGGTCAGAACAGCTCCTGCGCGATAAACCCTGTCCGAACCGACTGGTCAACGATCGGGGGCCCGGAACTGTCGGTGACGTCTGCCAGGATCGGGCCATGGCTTTCCCGCTCGACCTCCTCCCGTGCCCGGCCTCCGGCGACGTCATCCTCGTCCCCCGAGGTCTCGTCCACGCCAGGCTCACTCCCGCCGACCGGCGTGAGCTCATCGAGCAACTCCAGGCCCTCGACCTGCGCGAAGACGCCCTCACCTGCTTATCCGGATGATCCCCATCCCGGGCAGATGGACGGGGACCGGATTACCTCGGAAGCGCGACCTTTCATCGCCAAAGGTCCCTTTATCACCAAGGGTCACTAAGGGACGACACCCACGCGCTGACGGCTCGGCGGATGACCGTGATCACTCAGGGTTACACCACATGCTGACCGCGGCCACGAAACCCTCTGCCTTGGGCAGGTCCACGGCCAGCTGGTCGGCCGCGAACTGGGAGAACGTCATGGGGTCGTCAGGCGAGGCGATGATCTTCTCGCACACCTGGATTCCGACCGAAAGAGCCTGGACCTCGTTGGTGGCCAACCCCGCGTCGACCTCCTTCAACGCCGTGAAGAACTCCTGCTTCTGGGCGTCGGAGAGTTCGGGAGCGGCGGCGATCGTGATGGCCGACTCCGTCGGGTTCGCGGCCACCGAACTGGCGACGGTGCCGGGATCCGCGGGAGCCGCGGTGTCCGTCCCGGAACACCCAGCAAGGGCAAAGACGGCAACAGCAAAAACTGGAACGAGTCGATTCATGAAAAATCACCCTAACGCCCACCCCACCACAAGGTGGGGCGGGCGAGGAATGTCGTGCTATCGGCGGCCCACTACTGCTGGAAGTGGCAGATCGCAGGTGAGGGACCATACGTTAACCCTCGGATGAGGACAGATCGGGAAGGATGGCTTACCACTCCATAACGATCAGTCATCGGCCGCGTCACAACCTAGCGGTATCGGCGCTGGCACGGTCAACTGCTTGCGGCGACCGTGGTCAAGGGTGACGCGGCGCGACAGGAGACGACGATGCAACAGTGGCTCCGTTCGAGCCCCCTACCGACGATCTGGCCCGCGGATCGGTACGAGGTGCGCTGCACCCGTCCGGCCCCCGATTTCACCACGGTGGACCGCTACCATTTCGCCGAGTTCGCCCACGACGCGGCGGAAGGAGTCCAGGCAGCCGGCCTGGCGACTCAGATCGTGGTGGTCCGCCTCGAGGACGGCATCGTCCTGTTCGAGCAAGGGATGACGGTTCCGTTAGAAGCCTGGTGAGCGAAACTGGACTCATGGCGGAAAAGGATGGTGACGGCTGGGCCCGATGTGATCGGGGGCACCAACATTGGGGCGTGCACGGCGCGGCCGGCTTGCTCGCCGTCCACCACACCCCCGAAGGTCCGTACGTGCTGATGCAGAAGCGCTCCTGGTGGAGCCACCACGGCGGGACGTGGGGGCTGCCCGGCGGAGCGCGCGACAGCCACGAGGACGCGATCGCCAGCGCCCTGCGCGAGGCTCACGAGGAGGCCGCCCTCACCGGCGACCGGCTTCGCGTGCAGGGCGTCTACCTCGACGATCACGGCGGCTGGACGTTCCACACCGTGATCGCCGAGGCGTCCGAGCTGCTGTTCGCCGCGCCCGCCAACGGCGAGAGCATCGCCCTGCGCTGGGTCTCCGCCGACCGGATCAACCGCAAGAAACTCCACCCCGGCTTCGCCGAAACCTGGCCGCAGGTGCGGTCCACGCTGGACCCTCTCGTCCTCATCCTGGACATGGCCAACATCATCGGCGCCCGCGCCCAGCACGGCTGGTGGCGCGACCGGGCCGGCGCGACGACCCGGCTGCTGGAGGAACTGAGCGCGCTCGCCGACCGAGGCCTCCAGCGCCCGATCGACGGCGTCCCCGACCTCGCCTGGCGTTTCCCCCGCATGGTCGCCGTCGTCGAGGGCGCGGCCCGCGCCGCCACCCCGCCGCCGCTCAACCCCGCTCTGTCCGTCCTGCCCGCGCCCGGCAGCGGCGACGACACGATCGTCGAGGTGGTCGGCGCCGTACGCCCCTGGGAACGCGCCCTGGTCATCACCGCCGACCGCGGCCTACGCGAGCGGGTGACCGAACTGGGCGCCCTGGTCATCGGCCCAAGCTGGTTGATCACCCAACTCTGAGCCATACACAGCAAAAACCGGGACAGACGTCGAGCAGGGGGATCTCGGCGTCTGCCCCGGTACCAGGTCTGTCAGCGCTTGGCGCGCGGGACCAACGGGGAGAGAATCCGGTGCAGGTGGCCGTGCTTCTTGGCGTACGCGAAGATCAACGCGACGGGGAGGAGCAGGGCGCCCGCGGCCACAGGGTCGGGGGTGGAGACATCGCCCGGCATGGGCGGAACCGGCTTGGCCTGCGCGGTGGCCGCGACGGCCTGCTGCGCCTGGTTCTCCCGGACCTGGTCCGGGTATCCGTACCCGACGATCGTGTCGTGATCGCGGATCTTGCTCACCACCGCGTTGGAGATGTTCCCCTCGATGGTGCGAATCTCGGTGTCGCTGATGACGGACTTCACCAGGCCGACGTGGTCGATCGCGTTGACGTTCTTGGAGTGACCCCAGTCGAAGAAGACGACGGCGCCGGGCTTGGGAGTGCTGCCCCAGGCCCCCTGCTTCTGAAACCACTTGGCGTGGTCGGGGGTCCAGGCGAACTGGCCGACGTTCTCCGCCTGACCGGTCTGGTGAGCCGCCCAGGAGACGAACATGTCGCACCAGGCGGCATCCTTGAATCCGGGCTTCTTGGCGACATGCGTGCCGAACCATTCGCCGAACTTCGAGGCACCGTTCACTTCGGCGTATCCCAGCTGGGAGTCGGCCACCTTGAGCAGGGCGTCGCTGTAAGTCGTCATTGGTTCCAAGAGCGATACTCCGGCTTTACGAGACCGCGCCGCAGGACGGCAAGCCTGGAGCTGCTTTTTGTAGACAGTGGGGCTGTGTCCGCTTTGCCAAACGGGGGTGACCGAGAGCGCGGACCTTGCGGCTTCTTGGGTCGAGGATTAACCGCGACCCCTCCAACATATCCACGCTCAAGACCAGGTCAACCCAGGTGCGCACATCTTTGCCTTCGAGCATCTATTCCCCGTACGGCGTAAAAAAGTCCGCCTTGGGCAACGGTTGACCCGGCGGCCGGGGAATCGCACGGGGCCGGGTGCGTAATTTTGCGCAGAAGAAGGCGATGGCGGGCCTCTACGCTCGTCGAAACCTCACCGTCCGGGCGGTCCCGGTCCGGTCTCCGGTAAAGGACGAGCACCG
Source organism: Acrocarpospora sp. B8E8 (assembly GCF_039871605.1). NCBI lineage: Bacteria > Bacillati > Actinomycetota > Actinomycetes > Streptosporangiales > Streptosporangiaceae > Acrocarpospora > Acrocarpospora sp. B8E8. The sequence goes on from NZ_JBDPLV010000106.1 coordinate 17,006, forward strand.
CACATGTGGCCACCACAACCGCCCCAGGATCAGCGGGGAAACCCCTGGCAGCAGCCCAGCCCCTGGGCACGCCCCGGCGGATATCCGCAGGACGTCATCGGGCATCCGCCGCCTGCGGCGAAGACGTCATTGGCCCCGTGGATCGTGGGCGCGGCCACCTTCGTCGGCGTGACGGCGATCATGGTCGCGTCGATCGTGGCAGCGGGCAACAAGGCCGCCACCCAGCAACCCGCGGCAGTCATCACGCAGGCCACCGCCAGTCCGAGCCCGACCCCCATCCGATCGCGCAAGGTCGTCACGGCCGACGACAAGTCCGCCCAGGTGACCGTCCCCGACGACTGGAAGCCCTACGAGCTCAACCCGATCGGCACGATCGAGCTGGTGGATCCCAAGGTCACGCAATACCTCTTGGTGTTGTCCCAGCCTCGGGAGGATTTCGATGTGGACTTGACGGGGCTCGCGGAGCTCAGCATCGATGAGCTGAGCACGTCCATGGACGTGACCCACCAGTCCGAGCCCAAGAGTCTCACCATCAATGGCTCCCCTGCGCTGGAGTACGAGTTCGACATCACCCTGAACGGCCTCAAACTCGTGTACTGGATGACCGTGATCGAGGGCGCGAAGAACTACCACCGAGTGATGACCTGGACCTTCGCATCCAACGCCGACCGCGACCGGCCCGCCCTCCGCAGGATCACGCAGTCCTTCAAAGGCATCTGACGAAATCATGATGTGACAGAGCGTTAAATGCCACTCTCCCAGAGGAAGTGACTACTCACAGTAATCGCCCTTCTCGGAGTGCCCATGTTTCGTCGCTTGGTCATCACCTGCATCCTCACCACGCTGGCCATCATGGGCTCGGCCACCACCTCATCGGCCACCACCCTCCGAGATCTCCAACTCCCGGGCGTGAACATCGCTGCTCAGGCGGTCGGCCGCGCGGCATCCCTGCTGTACGGCATCCCCGGCGTCTTCATCGGCGCGAACGCAGCATGCGGAGCGGCCAACCTCCTGCGCTTCTTTTTGCGACAAAAATCCGTTCACGGTCGACCTGGACGCCCCATAGTCCGCCACTTCGGCCCGACTTTTGAGCAGGTCACCGCGAACGCGAGAAATTTCTTAGCGCCGCACCCGCCGGATAGTCCAGGACATGCGATCGGGTGGTAATCAATAGAAGGCGGCGCCACGAGGAGTAGTGCTGAACTACTCTATTCCGCCAGAAGCGAGCTACTATACCAAACTTTTCTCCCCGCGAAGACGCCTTCCCGGCGGAATCTATAGCGGATCAAGATCATGTTGGGTATGGTTTAGACCATCGCCCTGGCCCGCTGGCTGTGTGGTTCTGTCGCCTTTGGTACCAGAAGCGCCTATCCAGCTCGGGCAAATCGGAAGCTCGGGCATGAACCACATCGGGGGATGGCAGGCTCTAGTCCGGAATCACGGGCCGGAGCACCCTTCCACCACGGGCCGCCGACGACTCCGGCCCTTTCGGCCGAGAGGACCAGTCGCCCATGCACCGCTCGTTACGCAGAATTAATCCGGCCCCGTCATGGACTTTTCGATATTCCGGAAAATTCGACTCCTGCCGCTGACGGCATCAGCTCAATAATCCCCGGACTAACGAAGAGAACAAAAATGCGCGAGCAAACCCTTACCCGACCAGACCCAGCGTCCACCGCGACAACTACTTTCGACGGCCTGAACATGACGGTCGGCGAACTGGAACACCAGTGGATGTGACGCTGACCCAGCCGACCGAACAGGAGAACCCCGGGCTGGGATATTTCTCCCGGCTCTGGACTGCCTCGATCTGCTCCGGCGTGGCCTTCCGCACCCTCGGCGTGGTGTATCCGCTGCTGGCACTGCACTACGCGCAGGGGTCGTCGGCGGTCGCCGCCTGGGTCGGTTTCGCCTGGACGATCCCCGGCGTGATCTTCTACCTGCCCGCCGGCGCCATCATCGATCGAGTCGGCCCCCGGAAGGTGATGCTCTGGACCGAGGCCACCCGTATGGTCGTCATGGCGAGTGTTCTCGTCCCCCTCGCCTTCGGACGGTTCTCCCTGGCCCACCTGTTCATCGCCGCGGGCATCGAAGGGTTGATGTGGGTCTTCTACACCCTCGCGGAGACCGCTGTGCTGCCGACGCTCCTGGACGAGCGCGACACGGCGACGAGTGCAGGGCCGTACGCCCGCATCGAGCTGGGAACTCACGGCGCCGCGCTGTCAGGACGCCCGCTGGGCGGCTTCCTGATGACTCTGGCGCACATTGCGCCGTTCCTGCTGAGCTTGGTGTTGTTCATCAGCTCGTATGCCCTGCTCTGGCGGGTCAAGGCGGAGACGGCGTCCCAGCCCGTCGGCCGGAATCTGCTGGCCGAAGCCATGGATGGCTTCAAAGTAGTGCGCAGACGGAAGTTCCTCCTCGCCGTCACCTGCACGACCGCGTTCACCAATCTCGTGATCCAGGCTTTGATCATGGTGTTCATCGCCAGCTCCTACGACCTGTCCCCCTCTGTTGTCGGTCTGGTGCTTTCCGCGAGCGGTATCGGCGGCATTCTCGGCTCACTACTCGCGATGAGATTCACCGTCCCCTCCGGAATGTGGTTCCTGCAACTGTGGATCTGGACCCCGGCCCTGCTCATCGCGGCCGCGTGGCACAACCCGTTCAGCTTCGCTCTGGCCATGTTTCTCAGCGGCCTCAGCGGCAGCCTGAACAATGTCGCGCACAAGACCTTCGAAGCCGAGCATGTCTCGGACGAATGGCGCGCGCGGGTGGCCAGCGCCTCACGGCTGGCGGGACGGGTCGGCTCCTCTTTGGCCGCCCCGACCGGAGCCGCACTCGTCGCCTGGTTCACCGTCGCTCCGGCGACCTGGGTGCTGGCCTTGGTGACGCTGTCGGCAACGGTGTTCGTGACACTCACCGTCTGGCGGTATGGCAAATGGCCCACGCTGCGGGGGCGCGCGAACGGGTCAGCTGCCCGAATCGACCAACTCAGCGGCCAGAACCCGAAGATGCACGGGAAGCGTCGGCGGCGGAGCCGCGAGCGCCTGCCTGGCCAGGTCGGCGGCAGCCGACCCATCACCGGCCAGCCGCCGCAGCCGGGCCGCGTAGATCAGCACCGTGGCCTGGTCAGGGGCCTCCGACAGCGCCTCGGCGATCTCCAGCTCCGCCTCCGCCAGCCGATCGACCTGCCCGAGGGCCAAGGCGCGAGCGGCGCGGGCGCTCGGATACTGCAACGGACCCAGCTGGTCCAGATCCCGCAGCGCCGCCGCGGGTTCGCCGAGGTCGGCCAGGATCTCCCCCCTGGCCCGTAACGCCTCGGCGACTCTGCCCTCCTGGAGCAGCAGGCCGTCCAGGATCTCCTTAGCCCGGGACGGCTCCCCGCCGTACCACAGCGCCCAGCCGAGCTGGGTCATGATGCTCACGTCCCCGCCCCCGACCCGTTCCAGCGCGGCCGTGAGCTCTCTGACGGCCTGGTCGGGGAACCCCTGGTACATCCGCACCCGGCCGATCGCGGCCAGCAGCCTGCCCACCGCCTCGGTGGCGTCGCCGAGCCTGGTGAACAGCGTCGCGGCCACTTCATAGTGATCCACCGCCCGCTGGAACTCGTCCTGCTTGTACGCGACGTTTCCCAGAAACGATTCGATCTCCGCGTGCAGCTGAAGATCGTCGGCTGTGACCGAGGCGGCGAGTTCGGCCTGTCCACGGGCCACCACGAGATTGCCTTCCGCCAGGGCGAGCTCAGCCTGGTGCAGGAAATGCTCCGCGGTGGGCGGCCGCTCGTCCAGCATCGACGTGTACGCATCCCGCGTGACCCATTCCACCAGACGATCGTGGGAAAGCTCGCACCAATGTTCGTCGAGCACCTTCTCGATTCGGAGGATGTTACGGCTGGCGAGAGAGTGAACGATCGCGTTGGGAACTCCCGCCGTCAGGGTCTGCCCCTGGTAAACGCGCCGGCGGTGGGCCGCCTGGTCGACGAAGTTGGCACGCAACCAGGCCTTGAGCCCGGCCGGACCGCCAGGATAGGAATGGCCGGCGGCGACCCACGCCAGCACTCCGTCCCCGAATTCCGTCAGCGACGGATCGGTCAGCGCGTATTGGCGAACGTGCGCGGAGGTGATGAGGGTGACCTCGGGTGGCAGCGCCCGCCACAGCGTGGAGCAGGCGACCTGAAGCCGGGCCGGCTCCACCGTCTCCAGCAACGGCAGGGCCGCACCTTCGGCCGTCGAGGCGGACGCCATGTCCACCATCCGTAAATCCTGGACGAGCGCGGCGGCCACGCCATCGGCGAATGCCCGCCGGGTTTCGGTGAATGCCCGCCGCGGCTTGGCGAGCGGATCCTCCACCGCGTGAACGGCCTCGGCGCAACTCAACGGAGCGAGCGGAAAATACTCCCGGTCGATGCCGGCCAGCTGCAGTTCGTATGACTGAAGCTCACCGAGCAGATCCTCCCTGATGGAGACCAGCAGGCGCAGGTTGGGATCGTCGTCCAGCGCCTCCACCAATTGCGCGATGAACCATTCCCGATAGGGACGTCGCTCGATCGAGTCGATGAACAACTCCTCCGCCTGATCGATCGCGATGAGCACCAGGACCGGATCGCCGTACGGGTCGAGCCTGGACAACCGCCTGGCCAGGAAGCCGCGCAACGTCATCCTCGCCAGCCGCATCGGCGCCTCCTGCGGCGACCAGGAGGAAAGCAGCGCGAAGACGTGGGGATTGTGCTCGGGCAGCGCCGGCGTGGGAAACGACGAGCTGTAAATGACCCGGCCGATCGGCAGCACATCGGTCTTGTACGGTTCGATCAGCGGGAGCACCCCCGCCTGGATCAGCGACGTCTTACCCATCCCCGATGGAGCGTGCAGGATCGTCATCCGATTGGCCTGCCAGAGATCCGACAGCTGGTGGGCCTCCTGCTCGCGGCCGAAGAACTTGTCGCTCTCGTCCGCCTGAAAAGCACGCAGACCCACGTAGGGCTCGTCGATCGAAGCCGCGGGAACGATGTCAGGAATCATGATGTCGTTCCCATCCGTGCGCGCAGCTCGGCGCAGAACTCCTGAGCGGTGCCCCAGAAAATGGAGATCTTCCAGCGCTCGTAGTACCGCTCCAGCTGACGCTTGATTTTCTCCGGTTCGGCCCTGCCTACTGGGAATTCCGGTGGCAGCTGCACGCTGACGTGCCTTCGCGTGTTGATCCCGGGCATCGTCTGCGCCAGCCGAATGAACATGAAGCGAAAGGTCCAGTCCTGCAGGCTGTAGCCGATGAAAAGCAGGGAACGCCTGGTGAGTGCGGCCTGAATGGTGGGCGGCAGCATACGCTTGCCGACGGTGATGCGGTCGCGGGCGAGATTGACCATGAAATCGAGGTAGTCGTCCTCGGTGAGGACAAGGGATCGTGGATCTTCCAGGGTCCCGTGCAGGTGGTAAACGAGTGGCGTCATTGGTTGGGGGTTCCAGCCGGCCTTGCTCCCGAAAAGCTCGCGGGCGTACCGTACATCAGGGTTCCACGCGCAGGAAGCCCGGCTCGGGGTTTTTCCGTTGGCCGTCAACGACTGGTAGGCGAAATCATCGTAGTTCGTCGTCAGGTAAACGGAGATCGGAAAGCCGGCCAGCAGGCCGTGCGGTTCGAGGGGGTCGCTGAAGTCGGGGGTGCCGGATCCGTTCAGTCGATCGCGAATCAGGTTCTTGACGTGGATGTGATCGCCGAACATCATGGCCCCGAATTGGGTCACTCGGGTGAGATTCTCTCCGTCGTCGTACGGGTATCTCCATTCGCTGGCCATCTCGCTGCTCAGCCTCCTGCCGGTGGGCAGGCTGTCGCCGCAGGCGCCCGCGCCCAGAAATGGGGTGCAGTCGCCACTCCGCAGCTGGTGCAGGAGCCGATCCCAGGCGGCGTCATCCATCTCGCCCATCTGCGGAACCACCTCGCGCTCGCGCCATGGTTTGTGCCGTGCTCGACGCGGAACGGCAACGCCGTCAGGTCAGATGGAGGCGTCGAAGGCCGCCACCGAATCGCCCCCGGCGCCCTCCTGGAACAGCGAAGTGAGCACCATTTCGAGCGCGGCGCTGGGAAGATCGGCGAGTTCGTCGAGGGAAAGACCGCTGATGTCGATGAGGGTGGTGCCCGCCTCGATGGGTGCATCGGACATCTCTGCTCCTGGTTCTCTTCGGTGCCACAACTGAACGGATCATGGAATTAGCGCGGGCACTTAACTACTTTTCTTGCCTCCGAAACCAGCAGGCTCGACCGCGCGCATTCCTCGGCTCCAGGATGATTCTCCAACTCGCACGCGGTTCAAACAACCTCTATACCTTTAGGATGGCATGGGGATTGAATTCCAGGCTGGCCAGAGGCGGAGGCTGGACATGTCGAACTTATCGCTCGCGGCACACGCGATGCCGGACCGCAGACCAGAGATATGGGCCAACGTTCCGGAACGGAATGCGAACTTCACCGGACGCGACGATCTCCTGGCCGAGTTGCGCGACGGTATCGGAGCGGTCACCGCGGTCCTCCCCCGGGCCCAGACATTGCACGGCCTGGGCGGCGTCGGAAAGACACAACTGGCGACCGAGTATGCCTGGCGATACCGCTCCCATTACGATTTCGTGGCCTGGATCTCCGCGGACCAGACCCGTCTGCTGCCCGCGGCGCTGGCGGCGCTGGCGCCCTCGCTGAAACTGCTGCCGTCGTCCACCACCGGAATCTCGGCCACCGCGCGAGCGGTGAAGGACGCTTTGGAGCGCGGTGAGCCGTACCGGCGCTGGTTGCTGGTCTTCGACAACGCGGAAGAGCCCGAGGAGATCAGGGAGTTCATTCCCCGGGGCGCAGGGCATGTGCTGATCACCTCGCGGAACCCGCGATGGGACGACTATGAGAAGACCATTCGCGTCGACGTCTTTCACCGGTCGGAGAGCGTGGAATTCCTCGGTAAGAGACTGCCCCGGGCGGCCCAGGAATCGATCACGGATCTGCTCGCCACCAAATTGGGCGACCTGCCGCTGGCCTTGGAGCAGGCCGGTGCCTATCAGGCGCAGACCGGCGCCACCGCCGAGGAATACATTGAGCTTCTCGAAGAGCAGACCAGCAGGCTGCTGGACTTCAACAGGGCGCCCGGTTATCCAATGTCGATGACCGCCGTCTGGAAACTCTCGGTGTCCGGCCTGGAACGCAAGGTGCCCCAGGCACTCGAAGTGCTGCGATGCTGCGCGTTCTTCGGCCCGGAACCTATCCCGACCTCGGTGTTCAAACGCGGGCCGAGCGAGGGGGCGCCACGCCTCCAAGCGGTCCTCTCCGATCCCATTCTCCGGGACAAGATCTTCGGGGAGCTGGGCCGATTCGCCCTGACCAGACTCGACGCGACAGCCGGGACACTACAGGTCCACCGCCTGGTCCAGTCGCTGCTGGAGAAGGAGCTGACGCCCGACGAACGGGCGGCCTATCGGGCCGATGTCCACCTGCTTCTGGCCAGGGCGGCACCGAACGACCCGGACGACTCGGCGCGCTGGCCGGAATTCTCTGCCCTGTTCACCCATGTCGGGCCATCCCAGCTGATTCTCTCGCAGGACCCGGACGTCCACGCGTTCGCCATCAAAGCGATCCGTTATCTGTATCGCGCGGGCAACTACGAAGGAGCGCTGGCTTTCATCGAACAGCTGCTCGAGCGCTGGAATCCCGTGCTGGGCACCATGCATCCGATGGTCCTGTCCGCACGCCGGCACCGGGGCAATGTGCTCAGGGCGCTCGGCCGCTACGCCGAGGCGTACCAGAGCAATCAGCTGACATTCGAAGAGATGCGCCAGGTTCTGCCTGTCGAGTCCGAGGAGTGGCTGTGGATGAGCAACAGTGTCGGAGCGGACCTGCGCTCCCGGGGTGACTTCCGCAGCGCCCGCAAGCTCGACGAGGATTCGGAGCCCGCCTTCATTCGATACTTCGCGGAGGGCAGCCTGGATCACCTGCGCCTGCGTAACAGCATCGCCTTGGACCACGCCCTCACCAGCGATTACGAGTCCGCCCGTGAGTTGCACATGGCGACGTATCTCAGGCAGGAGGAGATCGTCCAGCGCACTCAAGCGGGCAAGTCATCGATGCTGATCTCCTGGAATGGGCTGGCCCGCGTGGTTCGCCTGCTGGGCGACTACACCGAAGCCTGCGACCTCGGGGAAGCGGCCTACGCCTACGCCATTCGTGAATTCACGGCCGATCACCCGAACACCCTGCTGGCGGCCAAGGATCTGTCCATTGCCCGCCGCCGGAAAGGCGACCTTCCGGAGGCGCTGCAGCTCGCGGGGAAGACCCACGAGCAGTTCCAGCAGCTGTTCGGCGAAAACCACCCCGACACCATGGCCGCGGTGATCAGCCTTTCCAACACGTTGCGAACGGCGGGACGCCTGAATGAGGCATTCGACCTCGCCACCGATGTGCTGGCGCGCTACCCCGTGGTATTCGGGGAGAACCACCCTTACACCCTTGGGTGCCAGATCAATCTCGCTCTCCTGTACCGCCTGCGCGGTGAGCCGGAGCGTGCGCGTGAACTCAACCAGACGATCTTTACGAAACTGGGCGAGCGCCTCGGCACCAATCACGACTACACGCTGACCTGCGCGCACAACCTCGCCAGCGACCTGGCCGAGTTGGGCGAGCACACCGAGGCGGTGGCGCTCGGCCGCAGTTCCTACCAGCGGCTTGTCGACCTGTTCGGCGAACCCCACTACATGACGCTGTGCTGTGCCGCCAATCTGGTGCTCGATCTGCAGGCGATCGGCGTAGAGTCCGAAGCCGTCCAGCTGCGAGACCAGGTCCTCGACCGGTACGGCGAAGCCGTAAGGATGGGGCATCCGGACGCCACCGCCGTGGTGAACGGCGTGCGGATCGAATTCGACTTCGACCCGCCGCCGATCTAGGCGTGTGCGGGGTTATCAATTAGAAAGTCGTGATCTGGACAGCCGCAGCGGTGAGTCGCCTGGTCGGCGGCTATGCGGCTGTCTATGGGACGGGTTTCTGGTTGATACGCGCCCGCCATTCGCGCCGATGCCGAATGGCGGCGGCGCGCGCCTGATTCAGCGCGGCGGCGGGCACGGGTTCGGTCAGCCATTCTTCGAGAGTGCTCCGGATCACGCTCACGAAATCGCGACCGACCGGTGTCAGGCCTTTGCCGTCCAGCAGGCTGGCCGTCGCCGCGTAAGCCGCCTCACGCCAGCGGGCGAACTCCGTGTGCGCTCTGGCCTGTTCCGAAATCGGCTCGATGAGCCGCTGGCGTCGCCAGAACGAGGTCAGGCCCAGAAAGGCGTAGGTCCCTTGCAGCAGGCCGTACACCGGGCGCGGGTCGTCCCGCCAAGGGGCGTAGTAGAGGTCGTGGTGCGGCACTACCGTAAGCTGGACCAAATCCAGGAGCGCGGTCAGCTTGGCGTGCTGGAGTTCGTGCGCGAAGTCGCGGCGACCGTGAGCGGGTCGGGTGGTTCGGACATGGCGATCGTGCCGAAAACTTCGCGCGCGGTCGCGCTTTTCAAGCCCTGGGCCGGTGTCTTGAGCGGGACGACGAGACGCACCGCCGCCATGATTTCCGCTGCCAGGGCCGGATGAGCGGCCACGATGAGATCCCATGCCGCCGTCACCGTGGCCGTCCATCGGTCATGAACCTCTGCGGCAGCCTCGATCGCACCGATTCGGTCTTCGGCCAGCGGAAGGGATCGAGATCATCGATCGTCAGGGTGAATTCAGTGGAGAGCGGCATATCTCGAAGCGCCTGCCAGCCCGGCGCGTCCTGCCCTGCCTTCAGGTGAATGGTGACCGGCTCGGTCTCCTTCGGGGCGATGGTCAGAATCGCGCCTCCGCCGGAATCCGGGCGGACCGATGCCGTGACAGTGCCCCTTACATTGGCCGGAAGGACGACCAGGCCCAAGGAGGGAAACACCAGCGAGGATCCGTGAATCGGCAGGTCCACCTGGCAGGCGAGGCCCGCGTTCACCGCGGCCGCAAGCGCCAACGTGCCCAGCAGCCCAGGATCCATCGGGGTGGACGATCTCAGCTGCCGCCACATCCAGCCACCCACGGAGGGATACCCGAGCACGCGTTCCACGCTGCGCGGCGCCGACGCTCCGAGTTGAGTTAGGGCCGCGAAAGCGCTTGCCGCCATTTCCGCGTGGGGATGCCGCGCCTGAGCGGCCTCCCGGACCACCGCAAGGACCAGCACCCGGTGCTTGCTCCACTGGACAGCACGCAACTCGCCAACGACCGCGTCCCCGCCGCCTCCCGTAGCCAGGGAATTGATCGTTTCCTCGGAAATACGATGAACCCTCGTCATCGATCGCTCCGGGTCATGGCAACGTCATGGGCGACGCGCCGGCGAATATGATCGATGAGCTGATAGAGGTCAAGGCAGTACACCGAAGGGTTGTCGAACGCGGTGGCGTCGCTGTAACGATGCGCGTGGAGCCCGCCTCCGCAGACGGCATGGATTTCACAGCCTCGACATACGGACGAGAGCCCGTTGACCCCGAGTTGCCTGGCCATTACCCCGGGATGGCGGGCCACCGCGTCGAAGGAGTCCCGCAGCACATTCATTCCGGTGTCCCCGGCGCCTTCGTACGTGGACTTCAGAATATCGGACAATTCAATGCTGCCATCGGTTTCCACGACGACCATACGCGCGGGCGAAAGCCCCACCGCCTCGGTACGCGAAGGGAAGCCCATCAGTAGCCGGATGATCTCGGAGAAGAGGCGCACGTCGGTCTCGACGCGAGTCGAGCCGTACCAGCGTTCGAAAACGGCGATCAGCCATTCCGCGTACGGCGTCCGCATCGACTCCGGGTCGCGGAACGGTGGCGGGGTGGACCAGTTACCGTGCGGCAGCAGAAAATCGACGGCAGGGGGATCGAACTCGAGCAGGGCCTCGTAGGTCGCGATCGGGTCATTGCGAATGTCGATGGTGCACAGGATGCCGTTGAACAGATGGTGGTACTGCCCGGTGGTCAATCTGCGCAAGGCCGCGGTCACCTGCTCATGGGAGCCATTGCCGTTGGCGAACACCCGGTGCCTGTCCTGTGCCGCCTGGTAACCGTCCAGGCTGACCCCCACGCGAACCCCCAGACCGGCTAAGAGGCGTAGGTAGCTCTCGCTCAGCAGCACGGCATTGGTCTGAATGACCACATGTACCTGAGTGCCCACGTCGACCGCGCGTCTGATCGTCTTCACGGCGAGCTCGATAAGCTCGGGTCCGGCCAGCAATGGCTCTCCCCCGTGCAGGATCACCTCCAGCTCGGCGACGTCATGAATTCGCGCGTGCTCGCCGATACGCTGGGCGATCGCGTCGATGACCGTGGGCGCCATGCTGATCGGCTGAAACCGCCATGATTGGTCGGCCATCTCGTACATATAGCAATAGTGGCAAGATAGGTTGCACCTGCTATTGATCTTCAATATGAATTGCCGGAAGGCGAGCGGTTTCCGATGACCTTCGCCGATGTTATCCAACGCCCCCAGGAGTACCGGCTCCCGCGTCCCATCCCGTGCACGATTTTCCAACACGCCCCTCGCCCCCATCACGATCAAGCGCTTTGTCACACTATGCACCCTCTATCTGGCCCGAATTCCCGCCAAGAGTCAAGATCTATTGACATAATGGGAGGGCCATGTCCGAAATACCATGCCCGAAACGGCGTGATTCCCAGGAAACCGTGGCAATGCACGTAAGCTGATCAGTGGGACCGGTTCTCAAGACTGGGACTGGAGTGTCAGCATGCTTTCATGGGCGTGCTCGACCTTCTGATCGGCGTGGCCTTCGTGGTGTCGGCGCTGGCGGCCGGGGGTCCGGCTGCTGAGCGGTTGCTCTTCTGCGCGGTGGCCGTCGTCTGGACGGCGGGGGCGGTGTTCCCGCCGCTCGGGCTGCTCCATCAGGGCGCTCTGCTGATCGCGCTCGCGAGCTTTCCCTCGGGCCGGCCTCGAGGGGTCGCGGGGTGGGCAATCGCCTTATCGGCCGTACCGATGAGTCTGCTGTGGCCGCCCGGCGTCATTCCGCTGTGCGCCATGGCCGCTCTGGCGGGCGGGCTGTTCCCCAGGCTGGCCGCCACCGGGATCGGCCTGTTCCTCGGAGCGCAATGGGCCCTCGTGCGATTCCAGGTCGAGAACTTCGATCCCGCCGCCGCGCTGGCTGTCTACGACGTGCTCCTTCTCCTGGTGGCCACCGCGTTCCCGCTCGCGGCGCGCGCGACGGTCGCCGCCCGGCGGCGCCTGGCCGACCGGCTGCTGGCCGAGCAGCCCATCGGGCTCGACGAGCTCGCGACGGCGCTCGGGCACGAGCTCGGCGACCCCGGCCTGCGCATCCACCTCGTCCCCGGCGAAAACGTCGCCTCTGTGGAACACACGGGGAGCGACCCGCCCACCGCCGACGCGGTGGCCGCCGTCGTCCGGCTCGCGACGGCCCGGCTGCGGCTCCAGGACGAGCGCCAGGCCCTACTCCGCGATCTAGAAGCGTCCCGGGCCCGGCTGGTGGCGACGGCGGACCGCGAACGGGCCAGGATCGCGGCGGAAGCGAGGGCCGGCGTCGGCGATCCGCTGCTCGCGGCCCGGGGTGGTCTGCGTGCGGTCCGGGCCCGTACGACCGACCCCGAGGCGGCGGGGATGCTCGATCTGGTCGACCGGGAACTGGACGCCGCCACCCGCGAGATCTCCGAACTCATCGGCGGCCTCCCGCGGTTGGGCGGCGGCCTGATCGAGCGGGCGCTGAAGACATTGACCGCGACCTGCCCGATCCCCGTCACCCTGTCCGTCCACGCGAGCGGCACCTCGGAGGCCGAGAGCGCCCTCTACTACGTCTGCTGCGAGTCTCTCGCCAACGCCGTCAAGCACGCCTCCGCCAGCGTTGTCACGATCACGCTCGCCCGTACGCCAAAGGGACTTGTCGCCACAATCGCCGACGACGGGCAAGGCGGCGCGGACCCGGCGGGTTCTGGACTGCAGGGCCTGGCCGACCGCCTGGCCGCACGCGGCGGACGGCTCCGGGTGGACAGCCGACCCGGAGCCGGAACCGTCGTCACCGCGACCCTGCCCGGCTAGGCCCGTTTTCCGTAGGTGGGGATGATTGGGGCATCTTCGGCGCGGCTTGTTGATCGTGGCAGTCCGAGCCGGTAGTTCCTGAGCCTCGTGAGACAACCAGCGCAGTTCGGCGGCCCGAGT
>NZ_JBDPLV010000107.1:0-29946 GCF_039871605.1 Acrocarpospora sp. B8E8
CCACCTCGCCACGCCACCGGTGATCCCGCAGCCCACCCCCACCCAGCTCGATCTCCTCTATCTCCTCGGGGTGGATCCACGGCAGCTCCGGTGACGATCACAGACCTGCGGAAAACGGGGCTAGGTGGTAAGGCCGCCCGCTATGGGCGGGTGATCATCGCGGTCGGCCGCTGGTTTCCTTCTTCCCAGCTGTGCCCGTGCTGCGGCTGGCGGAATGGGAAGGTGCCGTTGGGGGTGCGGGAGTGGGATTGCCCGTCCTGCGGGGAGAACCATGATCGGGATATTGCCGCTGCGTTGAACATTCTGGCGGAGGGCATCCGCCTGCGCGCGCAGGCGGCGCAGGTGTCTCGCGCTGGGGGAAGGCAGGACTTGGTGGCCGCCGGGCTGGCGGACACTCGAAACGACTGTGGAGGGCGAGTAAGACCAGGCGAGGCAATTCCGACCCCGGCACCGCCCGCAACCTACGACGCTCACGCGGCGTAGAGGAAGCAGTAAGAACCCCACGGCGACGTGGGGGAGTCCTCGGCGTTCACGCCGGGGAGGATGTCAACGTGAGGTACGGGAGGGCGGATGGCCGGACGGGCGCGGTACGCGGCGGGTAAGCCATGCTGGGTCGATCTCGGCACGGGGGACCTGGCCGGGGCGGAGGAGTTCTACCACGGGTTGTTCGGCTGGGAGTTCGAGCCGCGGGGGCGCAGCCACTCGACCGCGATGCTGCGCGCCCAGCCGGTGGCGGGGTTCGGGCCGGTCCGGGAGGCCGGGTGGGTCACCCATATGGCGGTGGACGATCTCGAGGAGACCGTCAAGCATGCCGTACAGGCGGGTGGGCGGTTGGTTTCCGGGCCCGACCAGGTTTTCGACGAGGGCCGGGAGCAGGGCTGGGGGGCGCTGCTCGCCGACCCGGCGGGGGCGATGTTCGGGGTGTGGGAGGAACGGGACTTTCCCGGGGCCGCCATGCATCATGTGCCGGGCACGTTCTGCTGGCACGAGCTGGCCGTCCGGGACACCGAGGTGGCGGCGGAGTTCTACCGGCGGGTGTTCGGCTGGCAGGGCCGGGTCTCCGGCAGCTACACCGAGTTCGACCTGCGCCGGCCGCGGGAGACCGTGACCGGCATGGTGGAGATGACCGACGCGTGGCCGCAGGAGATCGCGCCGCACTGGATGGTCTACTTCGCGGTCGCCGACTGCCTGGCCGCCGCCGACCGGGTGGAGTCGCTCGGCGGCGTGATCGAGATCCCGCCGTTCGCGCTGCCCTCGGGCCGGGTGACCGTGGCCGCCGACCCGCAGGGCGCGGTGTTCTCGCTGATCGAGCTGGCTAGTTAGCTGGCCCAGTCCAGCAGCGGGATCGTGTTGCTGGGGTGGCGCAGCTTGGACAGCGACTCCTTCTCCAGCTGGCGGATCCGCTCCCGGGTCAGGCCCAGGTGCTTGCCGATCTCGTCCAGGGTGTGCGGCTTGCCGTCGGCCAGGCCGAAGCGCAGCGCCATGATGCGCGCCTCGCGCGGGGACAGGTTGGCGAGCACGCCGCGCAGCTGCTCGGCCAGCAGCTGCCGGTCCACCACCTCGGAGGCCTCCAGCGAGTCCACGTCCTCGATCAGGTCGCCGATCCGGGTCTCGCCGTCCTCGCCGATGGTGGAGTCCAGGCTGATCGGCTGGCGGCTGGTGCGCAGCAGCTCCTCGATCTGGTCGGGGGTCTTGTCCAGCTCGACGGCCAGCTCCTCGGGGGTGGGCTCGCGGCCGAGGCGCTGGTGCATGTCCCGCTCGACGCGCGACAGCTTGGACAGCATCTCCAGCACGTGCACGGGCAGCCGGATCGTCCGGGCCGAGTCGGCGAAGCCGCGCTGTATGGCCTGGCGTATCCACCACATCGCGTACGTGGAGAACTTGAAGCCCTTGGTGTAGTCGAACTTCTCGACGGCCCTGATCAGGCCGAGGTTGCCCTCCTGCACGACGTCCAGCAGGGCCATGCCGCGGTCGGTGTACTTCTTGGCCACCGAGACGACCAGGCGGAGGTTGGCCTCCAGCATGTGGTCCTTGGCGCGGCGGCCGTCCTCGATCACCCACTCCAGGTCCTCGCGGAAGCCGGGGGGCATGCGCTCGCCGGACTCCTCGGCCTCCTCCAGCTTGTACTCGGCGTACAGGCCGGCCTCGATCCGGCGGGCGAGCTCGACCTCCTGGGCGGCGGTGAGCAGGGTACGACGGCCGATGGACTTGAGGTAGGTGTGAACGGAGTCGCCCATCACGGAGGTGTTGTCGTCGATGTCGATCGACTGGGCCTCAGCCTCGGCCTCCTGAGGGTCGAAACCCTCCTCCGCCGCCGTGGGCTCCGCGGTCTGAGGGGTATCGGCCAGGCTGACCCCGGCCTCGGTGAGTTCGCGCACCAGGGCACGGCCCTCGGCGGCGCCGACGCCCGCCTCGGTGAAGGCCTGGCGGAGTTCGGACAGGGAAAGGTGACCCTGCGCACGGCCTCGCTCAAGGAGCTGGTCGAGCGTCGTGGGGGTCGTCTCGCGTGCGCGCGAGGCCGCCACGGCGGTTCGGGGCATGAGGACACCTCCTCCTTGACTTCATGCGTAAAGTGATTCTGGATGGGCTGTTCCGGCTCGGTCAGGGAGTCGGCGGCGGTGGCTCGTCGCTCCGGCGTGCCAGTAGCAATAACGCCATAAGGCGTGATTTGTTCCCAGGGGCCCGAGAATGCCCGGGGCGGTGGTTTGGCCCGCCCGCGCGCTATTCAGTATGAGCGGTCAGTTCGGCAGGATGCTGATGGACACTTCCGGAATCGGCATCGGCTGCGCGTCCTCCAGCCGTTCCTTGGTCCAGTACTCGGAGATCTCGCCCGGGTCGCCGGGCATGAGGCGGGATACCACATTCGGGTCAGGGGTGCCTGATTCCGGCTCGGGGATCACATCGGGGTCCGGCGCCGGGGTCGCGCGGGTGACCTCCTTGAACCGCAGCGACTCCTCGTACAGCCGTCCCGCCGAGGCGGTGTGCGCCACGGCCACCCCGCCCACGAGGATCGCGCCGACGACTCCAGCGGAGATCAGCATCTTGGGCGTGGGAATCAGCACGGGCACGTCCTCCTAGCGGCGGGCTTACGCAACGTATGACGAGCGCAGGTCATATTTGGTTCCGCAAGGCGACCATATCGGGTTTGCCGTTGGGCAGCAGCGGGAGCGAACGAACGCGCATGACCGCACGCGGCGCGGCGTAGGCGGGCAGGCGTTCCTTGGCGAAGGCGCGCAGCTCGCCGAGCTCGGCGGGGCCGGCCACGACGGCGACGACGATCTCGCCCCACTCGGGGTCGGGGCGGCCGAGCACGGCCACCTCGTCCACGCCGGGATGCTCGGCCAGCACGGCGGCCACGGCGCCGGCGACGACCTTCTGGCCGCCGGTGTTGATCACATCGTCGGCCCGGCCGAGCACGGTCAGCCGCCCGGCCTCCCAGATCCCGAGGTCGGAGGTGCGGTAGCGGCCGCCGCCGAACGGTTCCCCGAAGCGGTAGCCGGAGAACAGCACGGGCCCGCCGATCGCGATCCGGCCGTCGGGCCCGATTTCCAGATCTACATTGTAAAGGGGCGTGCCGTCGTACACGCAGCCGCCGCTCGTCTCGCTCATCCCGTAGGTGGTGACGATCCCCGGATGGGCGGCCAGCAGGTCCGGGGGAGCGGCCGCGCCGCCCAGCAGGATCGTCCGGAACCCGGACAGGTCGGCGCCGGAGTCGACCAGGCGGCGGAGCTGGGTCGGCACCAGGGACACGTGCCCGGCCCCCGACGCGGCCACCGCCCCGGCCGAGAACCGTTCGTGCACGATCGGCACGGTCTCGCTCAGCATCGCCCTGACCAGCACCTGGAGGCCGGAGATGTGGGAGGTCGGCAGGCAGCACAGCCACCGCTCGCCGGCCGCGCCGATCCGCTGGAGCGAGGCCGCCGCGGAGGCGACCAGGGCCGCCGCGCTCAGCTCGACGCCCTTGGGCGCGCCCGTGGAGCCCGAGGTCGCGATGATCACCGCCACCTCGGCGCGGGTCGGCGCGCCGCCCGCGACCCGCTCCACCCCGTCCTGGGTAATCACGTGGGTGGGGCGCAGCGCGTCCAGGGTCGTCTTCAGGGCCGCCGCCGGGAGGCCGGGGGAGAGCGGCAGCACGGCGGGCCCCTCGGTGAAAACGGCCTTCCGCACCGATTCCAGGAGTTCGGGGCCGGGCGGGAGCAGCAGGGCATGGACAGCGCGTTCTGGCACGCTCGCAAGATTAGTGAGAAAGTCCTGATCTACCCAGCCGCCACGGCGAGTCGCCTGGTCGGTGGCCATGCGGACGGGTTCTCGTGGACATTCCCGAGGGCCCGGGACGTACGGTCACGGCGCGGCGGCTGGGAGGCGGTTGTCGGGTGGTGCGACGCTTGTCTCCCCAACCCACCAGCCCTGTGGAGGCGAGCGCGACGATGACGACGCGGGTCTTCGGCATTCCCATGAGCCTGCGGTTCCGCGGGCAGACGGCCCGGGAGGGGGTGCTGCTGCGCGGCCCGGCCGGCTGGGGCGAGTTCTCGCCCTTCCCGGAGTACGGCCCCGCCGAGTGCGCCCGCTGGCTCGCCTGCGCCCGCGAAGCCGCCTTCGAAGGCTGGCCGGACCCGGTGCGCTCGACCATCCCGGTGAACGCCACCATCCCCGCCGTGCCCGCCGCGCGAGCCTTCGACCTGGCCAGGGCGTCCGGCTGCGGGACCGCGAAGATCAAGGTCGCCGAGCGGGGTCAGGACTTCGCCGCGGACCTGGCCCGGGTGGAGGCCGTCCGGGACGCGCTCGGCCCGGACGGGAAGATCCGGGTGGACGCCAACGGCGGCTGGGACGTCGACGAGGCGGTCCGGCGGCTCAAGGAGCTGGACCGGTTCACCCTGGAGTACGCGGAGCAGCCCTGCCCGTCCCTGGACGAGCTCGCCCAGGTCAGGCGGCGGGTCGACGTCCCGATCGCGGCCGACGAGTCCATCCGCAAGGCCGAGGATCCGCTGCGGGTGCGCGCCGCCGAGGCCGCCGACATCGCCGTGGTCAAGGTCCAGCCGCTCGGCGGCGTGCGCGCCGCGCTGCGCGTGGTGGAGGCCTGCGGGCTGCCCGCCGTGGTGTCCAGCGCGGTGGAGACCTCGGTGGGGCTCGCCGCCGGTCTCGCCCTGGCCGCCGCATTGCCCGAATTGCCGTACGCTTGCGGCCTCGGGACCATGTCCCTCCTGACCGGGGACGTCGTCGCGGACTCGCTCACCCCCGTGGCCGGGGCGATCGCCGTACGGCGTCCGGAGGTGGACGAAGCCGCGCTGGCGCGCTTCGAGATCGAGTCGCCGGAGTGGGTTCGACGGATGGAGGAGGCGGCCGCATGTCTCGCGCGCTAGACCGGCCGGGAGGCCTGTCGTGAATCCGGCCACCGCGCTCGCGGGGGTGCTCGTCGACGAGCTGATCCGCTGCGGCCTCACCGAAGTCGTGCTCGCCCCCGGTTCCCGTTCCGCCCCGCTCGCTCTGGCCGCGCACGCCGACTCCCGGCTGCGATTGCACGTGCGGATCGACGAACGCTCCGCCGCCTTCCTGGCGCTCGGGCTGGCCAAACGTGCAGAGAAACCGGTCGTGCTGATCTGCACGTCCGGGACGGCGGCGGCCAACTTCTTCCCGGCCGTGATCGAGGCGCACGAGTCGGGGGTGCCGCTGCTGGTGCTCACCGCCGACCGGCCGCCCGAACTGCGCGGCACGGGCGCGAACCAGACGATCGACCAGGTGAAGCTGTTCGGCTCAGCGGTCCGCTGGTTCGCCGAGGTGGGCGTGCCGGAGGAGCGGCCGGGGCAGGTGGCGTACTGGCGGTCGCTGGCGTGCCGGGCCTACCAGCGGGCGGCCGGGCCGATGGACGCCGGGCCCGTGCACCTCAACCTGGCCTTCCGCGAGCCGCTGATCCCCGACGGGGACTCGGCCTGGTGCGAGTCGCTGGACGGCGACGCCAACGGGCCGTGGATCAGGTCCAGGGTCGCGCCGCCGTCGGCGGCGCTGCACATCTCGCCGACCCGGCGCGGCGTGCTCGTGGTGGGCGACGGCGCCAGCAACGTACGGCGATACGTGGCCGCGGCGGGCATGGCCGGCTGGCCGGTCCTGTCCGAGCCCAGCGGCAACGGCCGGTACGGCGACCACGCCGTCTCGACCTACCACTTCCTGCTGGGCAACCAGGCCTTCGCCGAGGCGCACGTGCCGGACGTGGTGGTCACGCTGGGCCGGCCGGGCCTGTCGCGGCCGCTGCTGTCGTGGCTGAAGCGCGCGCAGGAGCACATCGTCGTCGCCCAGGATCTGACCAGATGGCCCGATCCGACCCGGTCGGCCACCCAGGTCGCGCAGGCGGTCGAGATCCCGGTCACGGCCGGGGACGACGACTGGCTGAACTCCTGGCGGCACGCCGATCTCACCGCCCGGGACGCCATCGACCAGGTGCTGGACTCCGCCGGGATGAGCGAGCCCAGGACGGCCCGCGATCTGGGCGCGCTGCTGCCCAACGGGGCCCAGCTGTTCTGCGGCTCCTCGCTGCCGATCCGGGATCTGGACTGGGCGATGCGGCCCAGGCGCGGGCTGCGGCTGATGGCCTGCCGGGGGGCGTCCGGGATCGACGGGGTGGTGTCGGCGGCGATCGGGGCCGCGCTCGCCCACAACGGCCCCTCCTACGCGCTGGTCGGGGATCTGACGTTCCTGCACGACCAGAACGGGCTCATCCTGGGGCCGCGCGAGCCCCGGCCCGATCTCTGCCTGGTGGTGGCCAACAACGACGGCGGCGGGATCTTCTCGATGTTGCCGCAGGCCGGTCTGGGGGCGCCTTTTGAGCGGGTTTTCGGGACGCCGCACGGGGTGGATCTGGGATATTTGGCGGCGGCGACCGGCACGCCGTACACGCGGGTCGAGGAGCCGGACGAGCTGTCCCGGGCGATCAAGGGGGACGGTTTGCGGATCGTGGAGGTGCGGACCGACCGGGCGGCCTCCGTCGCGGTGCGCGGCAAGATGCGGGAGGCGGCCCTGGCCGGGCTCACCACGCTCGGCTACTGACTCGCAAGCCGGCCGAAAGCCGCGGCTGGCAGCCTTCCGGCGGGAGCAGTCTTCCGGTCAGGGAAGAATGAGCTGTCCGGACGACAGGGGTTGAGCATGCACGTCGAGGAATGGTTGCAGTCGATTCCGGCCGTCTGGGTCTATGCCCTGGTCGGCCTGGTGATCGGGCTGGAGAGCCTGGGCATTCCCCTGCCGGGGGAGATCGTGCTGGTCAGCTCGGCGCTGCTGGCGGCCAAGGGCGTGGTGAGCCCGGTCACGGTGGGCGTCTGCGCGAGCGCGGGCGCCATCGTCGGCGACTCGATCGGCTATCTGATCGGGAAGAAGGGCGGCAAACCGCTGTTCGACCGGCTGGGGCGGCGGTTCCCCAAACATTTCGGGCCCGCGCACCTCGCCAAGGCGGAGACGATGTTCCAGCGGTACGGGATGTGGGCGGTGTTCTTCGGGCGGTTCGTGGCGTTGCTGCGGATCCTGGCGGGGCCGCTCGCGGGGGCGCTGCGGATGCCGTACTGGCGGTTCCTGGTGGCGAACGTGCTCGGCGGGATCGCCTGGGCGGGCGGGACCACGGCGGCCGTCTACTACCTGGGCGTGGTCGCCGAGCAGTGGCTGAAGGGCTTCTCCTGGGTGGGGCTGGCCGCCGCCGTCCTGTTCGGCATCGGCACCACGCTGTGGCTGAAGAAGCGGGTCGCCGCCCGGGCCGCGGCCGAGGAGGTCAGCGCTCAATCAGCGTGACCTCAAGGGAGTAGTGCGAGGCCCGGTAGGCGTGCGAGCCGTGCTCGACCGCGCGGCCCTGGTCGTCGTAGGTGGTCCTGACCATGGTGAGCAGGGGGGCGCCGCGGCGTTCCCCGAGCAGGCGGGCCTCGGTGGGGGAGGCGGCGCGGGCGCCGATGCGCTGGTTGGCCACCCGCATGCGCACCCCGGCGGAGCGCAGCAGCTCGTAGAGACCGCGCTCGGTCAGCGCGTCGGCGGTCAGCGGGGCCAGGCCGAGCGGCAGCCAGTTGCGCAGCAGCGCGAGCGGCTCCCCGGCGGCGAAGCGCAGCCGCTCCAGATGCAGGACCTCGGTTCCGATCGGTACGGCCAGTACCCCGGCCACCGTCTCGTCCGCGGCCGCCGTGCCGATGGACAGCACCCGGGTGGCGGGATCCTGGCCCGCGCGGCGCAGGTCGTCGTAGAGGCTGGTGAGCTCCACCGAACGTTTGACCTGGCCGTGCACGACCTGGGTGCCGACGCCGCGCTTGCGGACCAGCAGTCCCTTGTCGACCAGATACTGGATCGCCTGCCGGATCGTGGGGCGGGAAAGACCGAGCCGGTCGGCCAGCAGGATCTCGTTGTCCAGCCGGGAGCCCGGCGTCAGCTCGCCGGTTCTGATGGCTTCCGAGATCTGCTCGGCCACCTGGAAGTAGAGGGGCACGGGGCTCGACCGGTCCAGGTCGAATTCCAACCGAGTCGATGTCACTGTCCGAGGTTACCGGAGGTCAGAATGTCAAGACAATTTACCCCGTGGCCCGGTTAGGCGCGCTCGCGGGCGAAGCGGTTGATCCGTTCCCGCCATTCGATCAGGGCTCGCTCGGGGTCGCCGGAGTCGGGCGCGGTGACGACCAGGCGGGCGCCGTGGCCGGTCCCGTCGGACAGGTGGCAGTCGGCCGGGGGCCAGTCCGCCTTCTCCAGGGCCGCCTGCGCCTGGGTGATCGGGACGGTGAGCTGGCGCTCGAAGCGCACCCCGCCGGGGACGCGGGTGCCCTCGTCGAGGTGGAACCGGGTGACGTACTCCTCGTGAAGCTCGGGGAAGTTGCCCTCCGGCGGGGTGAAGGGGCGGCCTTCGAGGAGGAATTCCATGGCGACCAGGCAGGTCTGCCAGCCGGAGGCGTAGCTGGCCGCGGCGTACCTGTCGTCGAAGGTGTGGGTGAAGATCAGCAGGCAGCCGGCGGCCTCGGGGCGGAGTTCGAAGCGGACCAGGTCCTCGCTCTCGCGGGGGACCGAGACGGGGGCGTGCTCGCTGAACGCGAACACGCGCGGCGGGTCGAGTTCGGTGATCACGGCCTTCAGCACGGTGCCCGCGCCGTCGTCGAAGATGATCGTCCCGCCGGGGCGCAGGTCGAGTTCGGCGGCGGGGAACGGGTACCACTGGCTGAGGTGGGCGGGGTCGGTGATCGCCCGCCAGACCTTCTCGACGGGGTGGGCGAGCAGCCGCTCCATCCGCAGCACGGTGCGGCCGTCGACGGTGTGCAGGGTCTCGTTCATTGCTCGTTCTCCATCGTCTCGAGGTGGAGTTCCAGGGCGTCGAGGCTGGTGGCCCAGAGCCGCCGGTACGGCGTGAGCCAGGTGTCGATCTCGGCCAGCGGGGCCGGGCAGAGCTCGTACCAGCGGCGTTGCGCGTCGATCCGGACCTGGACGAGGCCGGCCTCGCGGAGCACGCGCAGGTGCTTGGAGGTGCCCGGCTGGGTGAGACCGAGCCGGGCGGTCAGTTCGCCGACCGGATGCGGGCGCTCCAGGAGCAGGTCCAGGATCCGGCGCCGGGTCGGCTCGGCGAGCACATCGAACAGCACTCCTTGAATATACCGAGGAGGGAATATACCGGCAAACGGATATAGGACATACTTTGTAAAGGCGTCAGGCCGGCAGCCCGGCGAGATCGCGGATGTCGTCCTGCGGTTCTTCGCCGCGCACGCCCTGGCCGGGCGTCCGGATCGGGGGATGACCGGCGGGTCGTGAACGCACGCATTCCGCGTCCAGAACGACTTCTTCACTGTGCGCTCACCCGCCGGCAATGCGCTGGCAGAACGTTGGACGTGCCGCCTCCGATGGGTCACAGTCGGTCGGTCCAGCCTTCACCCGCCGTTCTCCCCCCGGTAGTGGATCAGTGGATAGTGTCCGCTGCGGCTAGGGATCAGCGACCGCAGGGGGACCGCCTGTGAGCATCACCAGCACCGCCCCCGTGGCCCCGTCCACCAGGCTCGGCGGTCTGGTCCGGACCGCGCGGCCCCGCCAGTGGGTGAAGAACGTGCTGGTCGCCGCCGCGCCGCTGGCCGCCGAGCGGTACGACGGCGGCACAATGGCCGGCACGGGAGTGGCTTTCGTGGCGTTCTGCTGCGCCGCGTCCGCCGTGTACTTCCTCAACGACGTGCTTGACGCCGGCGAGGACCGGGGCCACCCGGACAAACGCCTGCGGCCGGTCGCCGCCGGAATCGTGCCGGAGCGCGTGGCGCTGGGCGGCGCGGCGGCGCTCGCGGTGACCGCGCTGGCGCTCACGCTGGCCTGGCGGCCCGCGGCGGCCGGGGTGCTGGCCGGATATCTGCTGGTCAACGCGTGTTACTGCCGGTGGCTGAAGCATGTGCTCATCGTCGACATGGCGGTGGTGTCGTCCGGCTTCCTGCTCAGGGCCGCGTACGGCGGGGTGATGGCGGCGGTGCCGCTGACCCGGTGGTTCCTGATCGTGCTCGGCGCGGCGGCGCTGTTCGCGGTGGCCGGCAAGCGGTTCTCCGAGCTGGCCCGGCTGGGCGCGGACGGGCTGGCCGTCCGGCCGTCGCTCGACCAGTATTCGGTGAGCTACCTGCGCTTCGTCTGGCAGTCGGCGGGGACGGTCGCGATGACCGTTTACTGCCTGTGGGCGTTCCCCGCGCACAGTCTCACGATCATCCCGTTCGGCCTGGCCTTGCTGCGGTATGCCTGGCACATCGACCGGGCCGCGGCCGGCGCGCCGGAGAGCGTGGTGTTCGGGGATCGCTGGCTGCTGGGGCTCGGCGTCGCGTGGGTGGCGCTGTTCGTGGGCGCGAATGGCTGACGCGCTGCTCGCCGGCTGGGGGCGGACGTCCCCGTCGCGGGCCCGGGTGCTCCGGCCGGGTTCGGTGGACGAGCTCGCGGCAGCCGTACGGCAGGCGGGCAGGCGTGGCGTGATCGCCCGCGGGCTCGGCCGCAGTTACGGCGATCCGGCGCAGAACGGCGGCGGGGTCGTGGTCGACCTGACCCGGTTGCGGAAGTTCGACCTGACCGGTGACCGGCTCGTCGCCGAGGGAGGCGCCAGTCTGGGCGAGCTGATCCGCGTGCTGGCGCCGCGCGGGCGGTTCCTCCCGGTCGTACCCGGCACCCGGCACGTCACGGTCGGCGGCGCGGTGGCGGCCGACGTGCACGGCAAGAACCATCCGGCCGACGGCTCGTTCGCGGCGCACGTCGAGGAACTCGACCTGCTCACCGCCGAGGGCATGGTCAGGACGCTACGGCCGGGCGAGGCGGCCTTCCACGCCACCACCGGCGGGATGGGCCTGACCGGGGTGGTGACCCGCGCGGTCCTGCGCCCGATCCCGATCGGCTCGCCGCTGCTGCTGGTCCAGACCCGCCGCTGCCGCGATCTGGACGAGGTCCTGGCCCGCTTGTCCGGCAGCACGGCCCGGTACGCGGTGGCCTGGCTCGACTGCCTGTCCGAGCGCGGGCGCGGCATCGTCGACCAGGCCGTTCACACCGAGGGCCCGCTTGGGACGGCGGCGCTCAAAGAGCCGCTGCTGAGCGTGCCGCGGCACATGCCCGGCGGGTTGCTGAACCGGCACACGGCCGCGCTGTTCAACCACCTCTGGTACGGCAAGGCGCCCCGGGTGAGCGTGCGGTCGATGCCGCTCGGTGCGTACTTCCACCCGTTGGACCGCATTCGCGACTGGAATCGGATCTACGGGCCGGACGGGTTCGTGCAATACCAGTTCGCGGTGCCGTACGGCGAAGGCCTGAAAAGCGTGGTCCGGCGGATCGCCCGATCCGGGGTGCCGTCGTTTCTGGCGGTGCTCAAACGGCTCGGACCCGCGGGGGAGGGGCTGCTGTCGTTCCCGATCGAGGGCTGGACGCTGGCGCTCGACTTCCCGGCCGCCGCGCCCGGGCTGCCCGAGTTGCTGGATGCCTGCGACCAGGCCGTGATCGGCGCGGGCGGGCGGGTCTACCTGGCCAAGGACGCCCGGCTCGCGCCCGAGTCGCTGCCCGCGATGTATCCGGGTCTGGCCCGGTTCCGTGAGGTCCGCGCTCTGCTGGATCCCGCCGGGGTGTTCCAGTCCGACCTGGCCAGGAGGCTGCGCCTGTGAACAACGCTTTCCGCGATCCGCAGTCGCTGCTGGTCGTCGGCGGGACGTCGGACATCGCGGTGGCCACGGCCCGGCTGCTGGTCCGCCGGCGGGTCCGCCGCGTGGTGCTCGCCGCCCGCCCGTCCGGGGCGCTGACCAGGGCGGCCGACGAACTGCGCACGGCGGGCGCGGCCGTGGAGATGGTGGCGTTCGAGGCGACGGCGATCAGCGATCATGAGAAGGCGTTCGGCGAGGTGTTCGCCGGAGGCGACATCGACGTGGTGCTCGTGGCCTGCGGGGTGCTCGGCACGAACGCGCTCGATCCGGTGAAAGCCGCCGAGATCGCAGCCGTCACCTACGTGGGGGCCATGTCGGCCGCGCTGGTCTGCGCGAACGCGCTGCGCGAGCAGGGTCACGGCACGCTCGTCGTGCTCTCCTCCGTCGCCGCGGAACGGCCGCGCCGCGCCAACTTCGTGTACGCCTCGGCGAAGGCCGGTCTGGACGCGTTTGCTCAGGGGCTGGCCGACGCGCTGCACGGTTCCGGGGTGCGGGTCCTGGTGGTACGCCCCGGATTCGTCCACACGAAGATGACCGAAGGCCTGCCGCCCGCGCCCTTCGCGACCACACCGGACGCGGTCGCCGTCGCGATCCACGCCGGGTTGCGGTCCAGGGCCGGGACGATCTGGGTTCCCGGGGTGCTGCGCCAGGTCATGGCGGTGCTCCGGCTAGTGCCGCGAGCGATCTTCCGCAGGCTGCCCGGGTGATGGCCATTCGCCTGGCTGCGCTTCCCCGGCTGGCCGTACGGGACGGCGGAGATCGGGCCCGGCATGCCGTGGCCGTCGCGGCGATCACGATCGCGGCGATGGGGATCTACACCCTGCTCGCGCTGGTGCGGCACAACCTGTTCCGGACGACGAGTCTCGATCTCACGCTCTTCGATCAAGCGGTCCGGGGGATGGCCGGGTTCGGCGCGCCGACCAGTCCGCTCCGCGGGATGAATCTCGGCGAGGGGATGGACTTCAACCAGCTCGGCGAGCACTTCTCGCCGATCCTGGCGCTGCTCGCGCCGCTCTACTGGGTGCACGACGGCCCGGAGACGTTGATCGTCGCACAGGCCGCCCTGTTCGCGCTGGCGATCGTGCCGATCTGGCGGTACACCCGGCGGGTGCTCGGCCCGGCTCCCGCCTACCTCGTGGCCATCGCCTACGCGCTGTCCTGGCCGGTCGCGCGGGCGGTGAACTTCGACTTCCACGAGGTGGCGTTCGCGCCGGTGCTGATCTCGCTGATGGTCGAGCGGTTCCACGCCGAACGGCACGGGCACGCCGCGCTGGCGGCCGCCGGGCTGATCCTGGTCAAAGAGGACATGGGCCTGATGGTGCTGTGTTTCGGGGTGTCCGCCCTGATAAAGGGGCGGCGTTTCGACGGGCTCATGTACATCGGGGTAGGGATCTTCTACACGTGGCTCGTCCGCGGCGTGCTCATCCCCGCCGTCGGCGGAGATCCGCACATGTACTGGGCGTACGACCACCTCGGCACCGACATTCCGGCGCTGGCCGGGAAGATGATCACTGATCCGCTCGGCGTGCTGCACACGCTCGTCAGTCCCATGGTGAAGCTCGACACGCTGATGTTCCTGCTCTGGCCCGCGCTGCTGACCTGCCTGTGCTCGCCGAACATCCTGCTGGCCGTGCCGCCGTACCTGGAACGCATGCTGTCGGACCGGTCGATCTGGTGGGGCACCGACTTCCATCACAGCGCGTTCATCGTGGCTGTGGTGATCTGCGCCGGCGTGGACGGCACGGCGCGGCTCATGCGCTGGACCGGACGCGGCGGGCTCGGCCTCACCTGGGCGGCCGCGGCCTGCGCCGTTGCGCTGACGCTGGTGCCAAGGTTCCCGTTCGACCAGCTCATCCGCCCCGAGTTCTACGAGTCCCAGCCCGACGTGGTGGCCGCGGAGACAGCGGTGCGCGCCATCCCCGACGGGGCCGTGGTGGAAGCGATCAACCACGTCGGACCGCATCTGTCCGGCCGCGCCACCGTCCTGCTGTGGGAGGACCGCCCCGCCGTCGCGCCGTGGATCATCGCCGACGTGGCCCGGGTCTCCTACCCCTGGGGGTCGCCCGACCGGCAGCGCGAACGCGTGGAGGAACTCAAACGCGACGGCTACCAGGTGATCTTCGACCAGGAGGGCTACGTGGTCCTGCATCGCCCGTGATCCTCTCGTGCGCGGGTGGATACGCTGGAGCGCATGCCGTACATCACCATCAGCGAGGTCGTGGAGCACGAGACCGAGGTGCGGCGGTCGCGGTTTCTGTGCGCGCTGGGTCCGGCCGGGTCTGAGGAGGAGGCGCGGGCGTTCATCGCGGCGCGGCGGCGGGCGGACGCGTCGCACAACTGCACCGCCTATGTGATCGGCACGCGCACGCGGAAGGCCGATGACGACGGCGAGCCCGGCGGGACGGCGGGGACGCCGATGCTGGACGTGCTGATCCGGCGGGGATTCGCGGACGTCGTGGCGGTGGTCACCCGGTATTTCGGCGGGGTGCTGCTCGGCGCGGGCGGTCTGGTCCGGGCGTACGGCGGCGTGGTGAGCGAGACTCTCGACCGGGCGTCGCCGATCACCATGGTCCCGGCCCGGCTGGTCACGGTCACCATCGACCACGCCCACGCCGGCCGCCTCGAGAACGATCTACGGGCCTCCGGCCACCCGCCGCGCGGAGTCGACTACGGCAACCAGGTCGCCTTCGAGGTCGCCGTCGCGGAAAGCGGCCTGCCGGGCTTCACGGACTGGCTGGCCACGGCGACGGCAGGCCGTGCGGCCGCGGCACCTGGGGCCGGGTTGCACGTCCCCGCCACGTAGGCAGTCGTGTGTTGTCGGCGCGAGAAACCTGGTGAGGTCAGCCCTCCAGGGCGTAGCGCATGACGCGGAGCTTGGCCTGGGCCTCGGCTAATTCCCCGGCGGGGTCGGATTCGCCCATGATGCCGCAGCCGGCGAACAGGCGGGCGCGGTCGTCGGTGATGGCGGCGCAGCGTAACGCGATGCCCCATTCGCCGTCGCCGCGGGCGTCGATCCAGCCGACCGGGCCCGCGTAGCCGCCCCGGTCCATGTCCTCCAGCTCGCGGATGACCTCAAGCGCGGTCGCGGTCGGGGTGCCGCCGACCGCGGCGGTGGGATGCATGGCGGCGACCACGTCCAGCACGGACGCGCCGTCGGACAGGCGCCCGGTGACCCGGCTGGCCAGATGCTGCACGTTCGGCAGGACCAGGAGCTCGGGCCGGTCGGGCACGTCGAGGGTCTCGCAGAGGGGGGCCAGCGCGTCCCGCACGGAGGCGACGGCGCAGACGTGCTCGTACTGGTTCTTCTCCGAGCGGAACAGGTCGGCGGGGTCGGCGCCGGTGGGCGAGGTCCCGGCCAGCACGAGCGACTCGATCGCCCGGCCGGTGTGCCGGACCAGGAGTTCGGGGGTCGCGCCGACCAGGAGTTTGCCGACTGAGCCGCCGACCGAGAAGGTGTAGCACTCGGGGTAACGGGAGGCGAGCCGGGCCAGCAGGGCGCGCGGGTCGATCCTGCGGTCGGCGGTGGCGATCAGGTCCCGGGCCAGCACGACCTTGTCCAGGCGGCCCCCGGTGATCTCCTTGACCGCGGTGGCGACCGCGTGCTCCCACTCCATCGAGGTGAGCGAGCCGTCGCTGTAGCGGATCCGGCCGGGCGTGCGGACCGGCGTGACCAGGTCGAGGGTGTCCTCGCCGATGGTGGTCAGCCAGGCGCGACCGTCCCGGCGGGCCAGCACGGTCCTGGGCACGACGAGGGTGGAGCCGGGGGAGCCGGGGTCGAAGGTGAAGGAGCCGAACGCGACCGGTCCCGAGCCGGGCAGGCCGACCTGGTCGTGGATGTCGGCGGCGTGGAAGATCGCGTTGAGCCAGGCCCGCGCCCAGGCGAAGCGGCCGGGCCCGTACGGGACGGTGACGCTGGCGGCCTCTCCCCAGCCGACGAGACCGTCGCCGTGCCGCACCCAGGCGTAAGGGGCGGTGTCGGGGAGACGCGCGATCAGGTCCCCGACGTCGCCTACCGGGACCGTGCGAACCACCAGGGGACGTTGAAGTCCGAGAGCGACACTCACTCCACACACTCTACGCAGAAACTGAACGTGTTCGACATTTGGGTGCCCCTTTGGGCGGGGGCTCCATGTCAAGAGCCGATAGGAAGTTGGTCATGGAAGGGACGCCTGCCCGGATGGTGATAGAGCAGACATCTTCGCGATCTCTAGCTTGGGCTCCCGGAGGTGCCCATGATCAAGAAGATCACGCCCGTGCTCGTGGTCGCGTTGTGCTGGCCGATAACCGGGACGGCGGCGGCCCGTGCCGAACCGGTGGTGCTGGCGGCGCTCGGGGATTCGATCAGCGTGGGCTTCAACGCCTGCGGCTGGTATGCCGCCTGCCCGTCGCGCTCCTGGGCCGCGGGGGATCACCCGGAGGTCAACAGCCACTACCTGCGCATGCTGGCCGCGGGGGCGGACGTGCGGGGCCGCAACCTGAACTTCGCCGTGTCCGGGTCGACCAGCGCCGATCTGCTCGGGCAGGCGCGCGCGGCGGTGGCGGCCAAGGCCACCTATGTCACGATCCTGATCGGGGCCAACGACGCCTGCGTCCGTACCGAGAAGCAGATGACGCCGGTGGCCGCCTACCGGCAGCGTGTCGCGGCCGCGTTACGGGAGCTGCGGCCGACCGGCGCGCGGGTGTTCCTGGCCAGCGTCCCCGACCTCAAGCATCTGTGGCGTGTCGGCAAGGACAACCCGCTGGCCAGGACGTTCTGGTCGATCGGCAAGATCTGCCAGGCGCTGCTGGCCAATCCGGGGTCTGCGGCGAAGAAGGACGCGGAGCGCCGGGATCGGGTGCGGGCGCGGGTCGTGGCGTACAACTCCGAGCTGGAGGCGGCCTGCGCCGAGTACGGCCCCGGCTGCCGCTACGACGGCGGCCAGGTCTTCGCCTACCCGTTCACGCTCGACCAGGTCAGCGGGTGGGACTTCTTCCATCCGAACGTCGCGGGGCAGCGGGCGCTGGCCGAGATCACGTTCAGGGAGATGGCCGACCAGCTGAAAGTGTGATTAGTCACAGCCAGCCGTTGTGGCGGGCCAGTCTGGCCGCCTCGACCCGGTTGCGGGTGCGGGTCTTGCCGATGGCCGAGGACAGGTAGTTGCGCACCGTGCTCTCCGACAGGTGCAGGCGGGCGGCGATGTCCGCGATCGTGGCGCCGTCGCCCGCGACCGCGAGCACGTCGCGTTCCCGCTCGGTGAGCGGGCTCGGC
Source organism: Acrocarpospora sp. B8E8 (assembly GCF_039871605.1). Classification (NCBI taxonomy): domain Bacteria; kingdom Bacillati; phylum Actinomycetota; class Actinomycetes; order Streptosporangiales; family Streptosporangiaceae; genus Acrocarpospora; species Acrocarpospora sp. B8E8. Next base: position 17,380 of record NZ_JBDPLV010000107.1, read on the forward strand.
CCGGCGCTGAGCGCGGCGGCGGCCAGGGCCGGGTCGATCACGCGTTCCCCCGCCAGCACCCGGCGGATGCTGGCGGCGAGCTCTTCCACCGGGCCGTCCTTTACCAGGAAGCCGTAGGCGCCCGCCTCCATCGCCCGGCGCAGGTAGCCCGGGCGGCCGAACGTGGTGAGGATCAGCACCCGGCAGCCGGGCACGCGCTCGCGCAGGTCGGCCGCGGCCTCCAGACCGCCGCGGCCGGGCATCTCGATGTCGAGCAGGGCCACGTCTGGCCGGGCGTCCAGCGCGGCGGCGACCACCTCGTCGCCGCCGGTGACCTGCGCGACGATCTCCATGTCCGGCTCCAGGCCGAGCAGCAGCGCGAGCGCGCCGCGCATCATCGTCTGGTCCTCGGCCAGCAGAATCCTGATCATGCCGGTACGGTCACCCGCAACCGGAACCCGCTCGACCCGGCGACCGCCAGCCGCCCGCCGGCCGCCTCGACCCGTTCCCGCAGCCCGCCGAGCCCGTTCCCTTCCACGGGCTCCGGCGCGCCCTGGCCGTCGTCGAGGATCTCCAGTTCGAGGCCGCCGGTGTCGCTGAGGGTGATCTGGCAGGAGCGGGCGGCGCTGTGGCGGATGACGTTCGTCACTCCTTCGCGTACGGCCCAGCCGAGGAGGGCGTCGGTTTCCGGCGGGAGCCGTACGGCGGAGGTCTGGACGCGCAGGCTGATGCCCGCGTCGGCGAGCACGTCGCGGGCGGCGGCGAGCTCGGCGTCCAGGCCGCGCCCGCGGTAGCCGGTGACGGCGGCGCGCACCTCGGCGAGGGCCTGGCGGCCGATCTGCTCGATGTCGGCGGCCTGCCGGGCGGCGGCCTCGCCGTCGCCGGGGGCGAGGCGGCGCACCGCCTCGGCTTTGACGACCATGACCGAGAGGGTGTGGCCGAGCAGGTCGTGCAGGTCGCGGGAGAAGCGCAGCCGCTCCTCTGAGACGGCGACGCGGGCGAGCTCCTTGCGGGTTTCGGTGAGCTCGTGGATGGTGTCCCAGAGCTGGACGATGATCCACGGGATGAGCCCGGCGATGAACACGCCCCAGCCGGAGAACATCATCAAGAGCAGGCCGAGGTCGGCCGTCACGACCAGGCCCACCGCGGTGAGGGCGAGCAGGAGCAGCATGCCGCGGGCGGCCCTGACGGTGGTTCCGGTGGCGATCGCGGTCATGGTCAGCACGAACGACCAGGCGCCCTGGAAGGCGAGGGCGGACGCGACGCCCACCACGATCAGGAGGGGGAGGGCGATCCTGGTGGCCCTGGCCCGGTCGGTGAAGGCGAGCCGGGTGGTCCACAGGTAGAGGGCGGGGACGGCGGCGATCGCGGGCCAGGCCAGCCAGAGCGGCTGGTTCCGGCCGGAGATGATCTCGGCGATGGGGAACCCGGTGAGCAGGACCCAGATGTGGATCCCGGTCGCTTCGGGGGTCTTCACGGTCTCCATCACACCATGCGGTCCGAGCGCAGGTAACCGTACCTGGCGTAGGCGGCGAAGACGGCGAACCAGGCGAGCAGCACCAGGGCTGAGCGGGGGTTGGGGGCGTGGTCGAAGGCGACGCTCCAGGAGAGGTTGGCGTAGCCGTTGACCGGGGACAAGCTCGCGGTCGTGCCGAGCCAGCCGGGGAAACCGGTGGTGGGGAACCAGAGGCCGCCGACCACCGATAGGCCGATATATCCGGCCAAGTTGGCGGCGGCGGCGTTCTGCGGGGAGAGCAGGTAGCCGTTGCCCAGGGCGAACAGGCTGAACGGGACGGTGCCCACCCAGAGCAGGGCGATGATGACGATCCACTGGATCGGGTTGAGGCGGACGTGGTTGACCAGGGCGCCGGCGAGGAGGACGAGGGCGATCGACGGGACGACGATGATCGCGGCGGTGGCCGTCTTGCCGAGGATGACCCGCCACGGGGTCAGCGGGGTGAGGCGGAGCTGCCGCAGCCAGCCGAGGGACTTGTCCTCGGCGGTGCCGGTGCCGTTGCTGAAGGCGCCGCCGAGCGCGCCGTACGCGGCCATGCCGATCATCGACCAGAGGGCGCCCTCGGGGCGGTCCTCGGCGGGGATGGCCAGGGTGGTGAAGAGCAGATACATGATCAGGGGGACGGCCAGGCCCATGGTCACGTAGCCGGTGTCGCGAATCATTTTGCGGACTTCGAGGCGGATGTAGGGGATCATCGCCAGTCCTCCTTTGAGGTTTGATTAGAAAGTCGTGATCTAGACAGCCGCGGCGGTGAGATGCCTGGTCGGCGGCCATGCGGCTGGCTACGGGACGGGTTTCTGGTCAATAAGGGTGAGGAAGGCGTCTTCAAGAGGGCTTCCGGCGGCGAGTTCGGCGGCCGCCTTGATGTCGGCGCCGGTGCCCTGGGCGGCGATCCGGCCTTCGGCCATCACGACGATGCGGTCGGCCTGCCGATCGGCCTCCTCCAGGTAGTGGGTGGCGAAGACGATGGTCTTGCCCCGGTCGGTGAGGCGCCGCATGGCGGCCCAGAAGTCGCGGCGGGCGCGCACGTCCAGGGCGGCGGTGGGTTCGTCCAGGACCAGCAGGCGGGGGTCGCCCGCCAGGGCCATCGCGAAGCGCACCCGCTGCCGCTGGCCGCCGGACAGGCGGTCGACGCGTTTGCGCTCAAGCCCGGCGATCTGGGCGGTGGCGACGACCTCGGCCATCGGGAGGGGGTTCGGGTAGGTCGCGCGTACGAAGGTCAGCAGCTCTTTCACGGTGACCCGCGGTGGGGTGCCGCCTTCCTGCTGCATCGCGCCGACCATTCCGCGCTGCACGGCTTGCGAGGGGTCGCGGTCGTACAGGCGGGCCTGCCCGGAGTCGGGCGTGATCACGCCGAGCAGCATGCCGATGGCGGTGGACTTCCCGGCGCCGTTGGCGCCGCACAGGGCCAGGGTCTGGCCTTCGGGGATGGTGAGGGAGAGCCCGGCGACGGCGGTCACGTCCTGGTAGCTCTTGCGGATGTCGTCGAGGACGACGGCGTTCGTCATGGGCAGAACGGTAATTTTCCGGACAGCTTGCCCGGCAGGCCGCGCAATCCTCTGTTGGGGAGGACAAATGTCCTGGGATATGGGGTGTAATGAAGTAATTGGTGTATTGAAGGTGGTGCCCCATGGATGAGTACTCCAGGATCGTCGCGTCCGTCGCGGCGGAGCTGACGCCCAAGGTGGCAAGCGTCAAGGCGGGGCGGTCGAGCGGCTCCGCGGTGATCTTCACGGCGGACGGGTTCCTGCTCACGAACGCGCATGTGGTCGGGTCGGCGCGGACCGGCTCGGCCGCCTTCTCCGACGGGACGAGCGCGGAGTTCGCGGTCGTCGGCGCGGATCCGCTGTCGGATCTGGCGGTGCTGCGGGCGCTGGAGCCCACCCCGCCGCCGGTCACGCTGGGGGACAGCGACACGCTGGTGGTCGGCCAGCTGGTGGTGGCCGTGGGCACGCCGCTGGGCCTCACCGGCTCGGTGACCGCGGGGGTCGTGTCAGGTTTAGGGCGTTCGCTGCCCGCGCGCAGCGGGTCCGCGGTGCGGCTGATCGAGGATGTCATCCAGACCGACGCGGCCCTCAACCCCGGCAATTCCGGCGGCGCGCTCGCCGACGCCGGCGGGCACGTGGTGGGCATCAACACGGCGGTGGCCGGGACCGGGCTGGGCCTGGCGGTTCCGATCAACTCCACGACGCGGTCGATCGTGGCCGCTCTCATGCGCGACGGGCGGGTACGGCGGGCCTACCTCGGGCTGGTCACGACGCCCGCGCCGCTGCCGCCCGCGATCAGGGAGCGGGTCGGGCAGGCGAGCGCGTTGCGGGTGGTGGAGGTGGTCGCGGGGTCTCCGGCGGCGCGGGCCGGGTTGCGGGCGGGGGATCTGGTGCTGAGCGCGGGGCGCAAGCCGGTGGGGGACGCGCAGGGGTTGCAGCGGTTGATGTTCGCGGAGGCGATCGGGCGGCCATTGCCGGTGACGGTGTTGCGCAACGGCGCCCTGGTGGACGTGATCGCGGAGCCGACGGAACTCACGCCGTACTCTACTTTGTAAAGGCGCTCGCTTTGAGTGCTTACAAGACTTGCAGCAGTGCCGAAAGGTCCGCTGGGCGGGAGAACATCGGCCAATGGCTGGTGGGGAGTTCGCGGATCTGCCACTCCGGGCCGGTCACCGCGGCGAAGTAGGGGTGGCCCTGGGCCATCAGGTCCTTTATCTGGGCTTCTGAGAACATGCAGCTCACGAGCGTTTTGGGGAGTTTGTCGACGGCGCCGGTGAGGAAGATGGGCTGGTTGATCGGGCCGAACGGCTGGTCGGTGGCCCGGGCGGCCATCAGGTTCCTGGCCCCCTGGGTCAGGCCCTCGGCACCGGGATGGCTTTCCAAGGGGACGAAGGGGAACCGGTAGCCGTCGACGAGCGCGGCCTCCACGTCTTCGCGGCCGACGAGGTCGAGCTGGGCCATGCCGTCCGGGACCGGGCCGCTGTCGACGTAGACGACGCGGGCGACACGCTCGGGGATCCTGTCGGCGGCCGCGGTGACCGTGCCGCCGCTTCCGCTGTGGGCGACCAGGATGACGTCGTGCAAGTCCTCGTAGGTGATGAGGTTGACGATGTCGTTGATGTGGTCGTCGAGGGTGAGCTCGGGCGAGGCCAGGTGCGCTCGATCGGCGAGCCCGGTAAGGCTGAGTGGGTACGCGACGTGCCCCGACGCCCGAAGATCGTCGACAACATCCTTCCAGGCCCACGCACCCAGCCAGAACCCCGGCACCAGGACGAAAGTACTCATTACGCTCCTCTGATTCGTCGTCTCGAAGTTGTCTCGACTGTATGGATATATCCGGACAGAATCGGTCCTGATATGACGACGAATCGTGTGCTAACTCTGTTGGAGCTGCTTCAGGCTCGTCCCGGTCTGACCGGCCCGGAGCTGGCTGCCCGCCTGGAGGTCGACGAGCGCACCATCCGCCGCTACGCGGCCCGGTTGACCGATCTGGGCGTACCGGTTCAGGCGGATCGTGGGCGTTACGGCGGGTATCGCCTGCTGCCGGGCTTCAAGCTGCCCCCGCTGATGTTGTCGGAGGACGAGGCGACGGCGGTGGTCCTGGGCCTGCTGGTAGGCCGTCACAACGGGATCGCCCTGGGCACGGAAAGCGCCCTCGCCAAGATCGAACGCGTCCTCCCGAAAGCTCTGGGGGAACGCGTCCGCGCCATCTCGGAAACGGTCGGCCTGGCCTTCCACCGCCCCGCCTCGCCTCCGCTGCCCCCGTCGGCCCTGCTGTCACTCGCGGACGCGACCCGCCGCCGCCGAAGGGTCCAGATGCGATACCGCTCCATCCGCGGCGCCCCGACCACTCGCGACGTGGACCCTTACGGCCTGGTGCTGTACTCCGCCCGCTGGTACGTGACCGGTTTCGACCATCTTCGCCAGGAACTGCGTACATTCCGCGCCGACCGGGTGATCTCCGTCGACCTCCTGGAGGAGACCTTCTCACCCCCGGACGATTTCAACGCGGTCACTCACGTCCTGGACTCGCTGGCCGGGGTTCCGTTCCGTCACGAGGTCGAGGTGGTGCTGCACGCGCCCCTGGAGGAGGTACGCCGGCGCGTTCCTCCTTCGGTGGGATCCCTGACGGAGGTCGGTTCCGGGGTCCGGTTGGTGGCGCGGGCCGAGCGGCTTGATGGGATGGCCCAGATGCTGGCCGGGCTGGGCTGGTCCTTCGCGGTGGTACGGCCGGACGAGCTACGGGCAGAGGTCCTGGCTCTGGCGGATCGATTGCGCTCGTTGGTCGGCGGGTCGTGATCTGGCAGCGGTTGGAGGCGGGCAGGAGAACCACGGTGCCGTGCTCGCCGTTCCGGGTAGGAAACCACGGTCGTCGGCACTCCTGCTCACCAGCGAGAACGTGACTTTTCCTGGAGCGTGCCGCGCCAGGTCAGCGGCTGGCGAGCTCCGAGAAGATCTCCACCAGTTCAGGCCGGTCGAACGGGCCGACATGGGGTGCCGCGACGCTTCGCACGTCAGTCGGGTTGTCCGGAGTAAGGCGGTCGGCCTCTTCGATGAATCGGTCCTGCAGCGCCGGCGGGATCAGGCGGTCGAGGGTGAGGCGCACATAGGTCCGGGGAATGCGGCCCCAGGTGTGTGCTTCGCCCCGGGCTTCAGCCATGGGAATGCCGGCGGTCTCGTCCGGCTCGAGCATGCTGAGCAGCCGGCTCACCCCTTCATCGGTGAAGTCTCCGGCAAGGGCGTTCTTGACGCCTTGGAACACCGCCGGGTCGGCCGAGCGCCAGTTGAGCCGGCTCACCCCCAGGACCGCTGGATCGGCAACCATGGCCGCGGTCACTTGGGGGAGCAGGCTGTCGCTGTTCTCCGGCGTTTCGAGATAAGCGGCCACGTTCGGCAGGTCCACGCAGCAGTACGCCGCGACATAGACAACCCGGTCGAGTAGTTCGGGGATGGCGTTGCCGACTCTGCTCACGGTGACGCCGCCCTGGCTCATGCCGACAAGGATCACGGGCCCATGGCGGCGGGCGCGGCGCACCACATCCACAACGCGCTCGACATAGTCGTCGATGGTGATCTTGGCGAGCGGCGACGGTTCGGTTGCCAGCGCCTCAAGGTCCTGCGGGGCCTGGTACGAACGGGGATAGAACGCCTCGCGGCCGTGTCCCGGAAGGTCGACGGCCACGCACCGGTGCCCGCGCAGGGTGAGCTCGCCGGTCAGCCCCGAAGCCCAGGCCGACGAGGAGTTGGTGCCGTGGATGAACACCAGGGTCGGCGGTCGCCGATCGGCGTCGCGGTTCGTTGTCATTGACGTTCTCTCCCTTTGTATGTTGGACGGGGTGGTGTGTGCTGGCGGTCAACGGTGGGGTGGGCGCCACATCGGCCACAGGAGCGGGCTGTCCGCCACGCGAACCGGCTCGCCGAGATCCTCGAATCCGTGCCGCTGGTAGAGGGCGCGACTCCCGGGCGAACTCGCCTCCAGATACGCGGCGAGCCCATCGGCGTCCGCTCGCTCCAGTCGGTGCCGCAACATCGCCGAGCCGAGTCCGGCGCCCTGCCGCCCGCTGATCACCCCCATGCATGGGAGGTAAAGGTGCGGTTCGCGATCGGGGTGCCGTGGGGCCAGCGCCTGGCCCAGGGCCAGCAATCGCGCGCCGTTCTCACCGAAGATCGTCTCCTGGTTCGTTTCGGGCGCGTCCGAGTGCTCCTCATAGGGCGTCTGGCCTGCGGCCAGCGTCAGCCATACCGAGGCGCCCTCGCGACGGCCTGCCAGGTACGCCTCGACGGCGGGATGGGTGAGCAGGGGGCGGTAGTAGTGCGCCTGGAGACGACCGCGTTGGCCCGCCTCGGGGAAGAGCCAGCAGACAACAGGATCGTTCATGAACGCCTCGGTCAGGACGTCCAACACCGCCTGCTGGTCTGCGTCATCCGCCCGCCGCACGGGTGCGTACGGTGTATCAACTGTCATGGGTGCAGCGTATTGAGACGGTTGCGGAAGTGGGCATATTTCGAGGATTTATCCAGCTAAAGTGAACTAGTGCTGAGGGATTGAACTAGTCCACTCTCGGTGGACAGCAACCTCATCAAGAGATCGGGGCCTCTATGCCGTCGTCAACGCAGCGACCGGAACCGCCATACCGGCAGATCGTCGCGGAGATCCGTGCCCGGATCCTGGCCGGCGACCTGCGGCCCGGCGATCGAGTGCCGTCCATCCGGGAGATCGCCCAGCGATGGGGTGTCGCGGTCGCGACCGCGACCAGGGTGATGGCCACTCTCCGCGACGACGGGCTGGTCGAAACGAGGGTCGGCGCCGGCACGGTGGTCAGCACCCGCACGGGTCAGAAGCAGCCAATCGGCCTGAGCACGCCGCTGCGACCACGGCGGACCGGCGCCCCCAAGCAGGCATTGAACCGGAAGCAAACTCTCCGCACCGCCATCGCGATCGCCGACACCGAGGGACTCGACGCCGTATCCATGCGGCGACTCGCGGCCGAGCTCGGCGTCGGTCCGATGTCGCTGTACCGGCACGTGTCGAGCAAGGACGAATTGGTGACGCAGATGACCGACGAGGTCTTCGGCGAACCAGAGCTACCCGTCCCGGGGCCGGAGGGTTGGCGAGCCAAGCTCGAACTGATCTCCCGCCTGCAATGGGAGCTGTGCCGGCGACACCTCTGGCTGCCCAGGGCCATCTCGTTCATTCGCCCGTTGCTGGTGCCCAACATGATGGCGCACACCGAGTGGACCCTGCGCGCACTCGACGGGCTTGGGCTGCCTATGACGACACGGATTCGAGAGGCGCTCACGCTGCACGCGCTGGTCCTCACCGTCGCGCTGTCCATGGCGGATGAGGTCGAAGCCGAGCAGGAGACCGGTGTGACGCTCGACCGGTGGTGGCTGACACAGCGGAAGCGGGCCGACGAGCTTCTCCACTCCGGACGATTTCCGCTGCTGGCCACGGTTACCGGGGAAGAGGTGTCGGACGTGGACGGATTGTTCGAGTACGGCCTTGCACGCCATCTCGATGGTGTCGCCGTCCTGGTGGAGGACCAGACCCGAACGCGCTCGTAGTCCTGTACAAGCACCACACGACTCACGGCGACTCTGTCTGGTGGGAGGTGTGGCGGAGTTGGGTGAGGAGTTTGTCCCAGCGGGGGCCGATGACCGACATGTTGTATTGGGCGGCCGTGGTCTGGGCTTGGGTGGCGAGTTTGGTGCGGAGGTCGGGGTCGGTGATGAGGGTGGTGACGGCGTTGGCGAGGGCGTGGATCTTTTCGGGGGGTACGAGGAGGCCGTCGTAGCCGTGGGTGATGATTTCGGCGGGGCCGGTGGGGCAGTCGTAGGCGATCACGGGGACGGCTTTGCTCATGGCTTCGAGGATGGTCATGGGCATGCCTTCGCGGCGGCTGCTGAGGATGTTGATGGCGGCGTCGGCGAGGGCGGCGCCGACGTCTTCGGCGGGGCCCATGAGGTGGACACTCCCGGTGAGCTCGCGTTTGTCGATGGATTCCTGGAGTTTGTCGTGCCGGGGGCCGCGGCCGTAGATGCGTAGCGTCCAGTCGGGGTGGTTGCGGTGCACGTGGGCCCAGGCGCGGATGAGCAGGTCGTAACCCTTGGCGTGGTTGAGGCGGCCGATGGCGACGGCGATGGGGGCGGTGCGGTGGGCGTCCGGGCCGGAAAGGCGGGTGACCGCGTTGGGGATCTGGGCGAGATGGGCGGGCGCGTGTTTGAGGGCTTTCCGGTAGGCGTGCAGGTCGGCCTGGGTGAGGGTGATGAGGGTGGTCAGCTTGCCGTACCGGCGGAGGATTTGTTTCCGGGTTTGGGGTTGGTGGGCGGCGAGGTTGGCGTGTTCCTGGCCGATGGTGATGATTTCCGGTCCCGCGGTTCTGGCGATGAGGAGATTGAGGGCGGGACGGGTGCCGATCAGGACGCCGCGGCGGCGGCCGCGGATATAGCGGAGGAGAGCCAAATCGGTTTTGAGGGTGAGCCAGTGGCAGGCGGTTTCGTCGGGCGGCGTGAGGCGGCTGCGGAAACGGTTGAGGAGGCCTTTTCTGCCGTTGACGCGGTCGTCCAGGTAGCGGACGCGGACGCCGGGCGGGACGTCGAAGAATGGCTGCGGGCTTTCGCGGACGACGCTGACGATTTCGACGTCGTGGTTTTTGGCGAGGTGCCCGGCGAGGTTGAATGCGGTGCGGATGGTGCCGCCCATGCCGTTGGCGTGGAGGAGCAGGATGCGGATCTCACGGGTGTCGGGTGGCGGTGCGTTTCTGGCGCGTCGCCGGTCTCGTCTTTCGAGCATTGTGATGGCGGCGAGTCGTAATGCCCCCGAGATCGACAACTGTTTCCCCCAGTCGTGTGTGGACCCTTCTTCCCTAGGACGGTACGACCGGGCCGGTTGTTGATGTGATGTGGGTCACATTGATCCCCTGATCAGCGGATTTATCGGCCTGCCGAGTGGTTCGCGGGGAATATTGGCTGTTCAAGGCTTCGGCGGGGGTTCGTGGGGAGTTGCCGGTGCTGGCCAACGGCTGGTAAATACCCGGCCAGCAAACGGCTAACGATCTTCATGGTTGGGCAGAACGTCGGCACACACCTTGCATCCCGGGGAGGTGCGCCATGGCCTGGTCGCAGGACGAGGAGCGGATGCTGGCGATGATCGAGCGGCACCTCAGCGATGAGGATCCGCGGCTCGCCGCCCGCCTGGAGTCGTTCAATGAGCGCGTGGAGCGCGGGGAACACGGCCGGCGCCGGGGTGATCGTCGAAGGCGCAGGCGGCCTAGGCGTTCGACGGTGGTGATCGCGGTGAGTTGGCTGCTGATCGCGACGCTGATCGCCACATTGCTGGTCATGGCGTTCCGGCATGACGCGGCGGCGGCACTGGTCTTCTAACCGGCCGTTATTCGCGGCAGAATTCTGGCGCGCTATAGCCGAATGATTGAAATCGCGCGTGCTGTTGGTATCAGCAGGTGATTCGCGGGCCGGAATGTGCCCGCGCCGCTGGGTCAGAGGGCGTTGAGGAAGCGGGCCGCCACGGGCGCGGCGATCTTGCCGCCGCCTCCGCCGCCTTCGACGACCACCGCGAAGGCGAGGTCGCCGAGGTAGCCGTGGAACCAGGCGTGGGATTCGAGTACGGGTCCGCTGCCGAATTCGGCGGTGCCGGTCTTGCCGTACGTGCCGGAGGGGAGGCCGGCGGCTTGGGCGGTGCCCTTGGTGACGACGGCGCGCATCATGGGGCGGATCTGGTCCGCGACGCCGTCGGGGAGCGGCTGTTCCGTGGCCTTCTGCTTGAGGTTGGGGATCAGGGTGGGCGGGCGCCAGGAGCCGTCGGCGATGGCGGCGGCGACGGAGGCCATGACCAGCGGGCTGGCGGTGATCTTGGCCTGGCCGAAGGATTCGGCGGCGAGTTCGGCGTCGCTGGTGGCGCGGGGGAAGCTGGCTTTGGTGGCGGGGACGCCGATGTTGAGGGGCTGGTTGAAGCCGAGCGCGGTGGCGGTGTCGTACAGGGCTTTGGCGCTGAGGTGTTGTTTGGTGAGCGGTGCGAACGTGGTGTTGCAGGAGTGGGCGTAGGCGTCGAGGAAGCTGAGGGTGCCGTAGGCGGCGTGGTCGCTGTTGCGGATCTTGAGGCCGCCGACGTTGACGTTCTTGGGGCAGGTGACCTGGTCGGCCGTGGTCACCCCGGCGGTGAGGAGTCCCACGGCGGTGACGGTCTTGAAGGTCGAGCCGGGGGCGTAGCGGCCGTCGAGGGCGCGGTTGAAGCCGCCCAGGTTGTTGACGACGGCGAGGATCTCGCCGGTGGAAGGGCGGATGGCCACCATGGACGTGGGCTTTTCCATGTCGCGTACGGCGTTGGCGGCGGCTTGCTGGATCCTCATGTCGAGCGTGGTGGCCAAGGGTTCGCCGTCGCTGCCCTCGATGGTGGCCAGGCTGTCGTCGCCGGCCATGACCTCGGTGGTGGGGGTCCCGGCGAGACGCTTCTGGAAGGTCTCCTGGAGCCCGCCACGGCCGACGGCCTGCCCCGCGCGGTAGGCCGGGCCGAGTTTCTTGACGTCCTTGTCGGTGGCCTTGTCGAGGAAGCCGACGAGTTGCTGGACGGATCCGCCGACGTCGGTGCCGTCGATGCGAGCGCCCGCGGCGTCGGTGACGGCGGCTCGGCTGGGCCAGGTGGTTGTGAGCTTGAGGTGGTTGGTGCCGTTAAGGGAGGGATGTACGGCGGCTGGGCTCCAGTCGACCTTCCATTGCCGGTCGGCGACGGTGAGGTCCAGGTTGCCGGTGTAGGTCCAGTCGCCGATGTTCTTGAGAGCGGCGGTGGCCGTGTAGGCGGCGGTCGCCTTGTCGTCACCCGTCTCGGTGATCTGGCCAAGCTTGACCGTGACCCCTGTGGCGTTGAGGTTCTTGGTCAGTTCGGCGTACGCGGCGTCGACCTCGCCGGTCGCCGGTGCGGCGAGTTCGGCCTTCAGAGCCGTCATGTCGCCTTTCGCCCACGCGGCGGTGAAACGCTGGGCGGTCTCCTGGGGTGTGCCGCGAGTGTGCAGCAGGTAGTACGCGCCCCCACCGGCACCCCCGGCGACCACAACTACCGCCACCGACGTGATCGCTATCGTCCGTCCGCGCACCTTATGCCCCCTTTTAAAGCTCGCCTGAGATCCTAGCGCGCCCGATTCGTTACCTTTCTGGCTTTTGGCAGACCGGAAGCCTACGGGTCAAGGACGGGCGCAAGACAGATCCACTCCGAAAGATTCCATCGTCCGCCGCCCGAACCCAGCTCAGCACACGCACACGCGGAGCGAATTCCCCAAGGCCACCGCGAAGCGAGATCGCCGGATAACCAGCACGAACCGGGATCGCCAAGGTACTTGCGCAGACGTCAGCGACCACGTCGGCGAACGCGTGGCTTGCGCCAGGTATCGGTGGTTGCGATGCGAACGCGTGGTTTGCGCCAGACGCCAGCGCCTGGGCCGCGAACGCGAAGCCGGATTGGCGCGCGGCTCGCGCGAAGCGGGATGCTGGCGTGAGTCGCGTGAACGCGGAGCGGGATTTGGGTGCGCGAAGCGGGATCGGGGCGGAGGCGCAACACGATCAAGGGTGGGTGGG
>NZ_JBDPLV010000108.1:0-28843 GCF_039871605.1 Acrocarpospora sp. B8E8
CTGGGTGGGTGGGGGGAGCCAGCGTGCCATGGCGGTTTGTTTCGGGTGGAGAACCACGGCGATGGCGGGGGCGGGCGGAGCCCGCGGGGGAACAAACGGGCTGGGTGGGTGGGAGAACACCCGTAAGTTCTTGGTCGTAAGGTGAAGGCATGCCGCTGATCATTGTTACCACCTCGCCTCGGGTTGCTCCCGGGTTGCTGAGTGAGCGTGCCTGGGAGGTGCTTCGGTCGGGGCGGGTGCTCACCGGGTCGGCTGAGCATCCTGTGTTGCCCTACCTCGAAGGGGTTGAGGTGGAGGTCCGGGCGGATCCGGTGGGGATCGCGGCCGAGAGTTGTGAGGGCACCCTGGTGTGGTTGGCCGCGCAAGATGGGGATGAGAGTTTTCTGCGGGCGGTTGGGCATGCGGCGTTGGCGTTGGCGGAGCCGCCGGAGATTGAGCTTGTGCCGGGGTCTTATGACCTTCCGGGGGCGCGGATGCTGGACATGGTCGCGGTGATGGAGCGGTTGCGGCGGGAGTGTCCGTGGGACGGGAAGCAGACGCACGAGTCGCTGGTGCCGTACCTGCTGGAGGAAGCCTACGAGGTGCTGGAGACGATCGAAGCGGGAGATTACTCGGCGCTGCGTGAGGAACTCGGGGATCTGCTGTTTCAGGTGGTTTTTCATGCGCGGGTCGCGCAGGAGCGGGCGGACGGGTTCGACATCGACGATGTCGCCGGGGGGATCGTGGACAAACTCGTCCGGCGGCATCCGCATGTGTTCGCCGACGTGGAGGTCGCCGACGCGGACGAGGTCAACGCCAACTGGGAGGCGATCAAGAAGGCCGAGCGGGCCGCGAAGGGGGAGTCGTCGCCGCTGGACGGGGTGCCGATGGGGCAGCCCGCGTTGTCGCTGGTCGCGCAGTTGCTACGCCGGGGCGGAGATCATGCCGAGTTCACCCCGGAAGGGTCGGATCTGGGAAAGCGGTTGTTCGCGCTCGTCCGGGAGGCCCAAGCGGCCGGTCTCGATCCGGAGGCGGAACTGCGGGCCGTCGCAAGGGCGTACAAGGCTCATGTCGTCTCGATTGATGGACTAGATGCCCGTACCGAGGACTAGGTCTCGGTAGGCTCTCCTCGCAAACTGTCCTTCGATTTCAAGGAGTGCTTCGTGGCTGCCATCGAGGCCGTACACGCACGCGAGATCCTCGATTCACGCGGTAACCCCACCGTCGAGGTCGAAGTCCTGCTGGAAGACGGCAGCACCGGCCGGGCCGCGGTGCCCAGCGGCGCGTCGACCGGCAAGTTCGAAGCGGTCGAGCTGCGTGACGGCGGCTCCCGATACAACGGGAAAGGCGTCGAGCGGGCGGTGCTCGCGGTCACCGACGAGATCCAAGACGTGATCCTCGACATGGACGCCGAAGACCAGCGCATCATCGACCAGACGATGATCGATCTGGACGGCACCGACAACAAGTCCAAGCTGGGCGCCAACGCGATTCTCGGTGTCTCCCTGGCCGTGGCGAAGGCCGCCGCCGCCAGCGCCGACCTGCAGCTGTTCCGCTACCTCGGCGGCCCCAACGCCCACCTGCTCCCGGTCCCGATGATGAACATTCTCAACGGCGGCGCCCACGCCGACTCCAACGTGGACATCCAGGAGTTCATGATCGCGCCGATCGGCGCCGAGACGTTCTCCGAGGCCGTCCGGATCGGCGCCGAGACCTACCACGCGCTCAAGTCCGTGCTCAAGGAGAAGGGCTACGCCACCGGGCTCGGCGACGAGGGCGGCTTCGCCCCCAGCCTGCCCAGCAACCGGGACGCGCTCGACCTGATCCTGGTCGCCATCGAGAAGGCTGGCTACCGTCCCGGCGAGGACATCGCGCTCGCCTTGGACGTGGCCGCCTCCGAGTTCCACAAGGACGGCGTCTACACCATCGACGGCAAAGGCCTCAGCTCGGCCGAGCTGATCGCCTTCTACGAGGACCTGGTCAACAACTACCCGCTGGTCTCGATCGAGGACCCGCTGGACGAGTCGGACTGGGACGGCTGGAACGCGATGACCGTCTCGCTCGGCTCGCGCGTGCAGCTGGTCGGCGACGACCTGTTCGTCACCAACCCCGAGCGGCTGGCCCGCGGCATCAAGGAGGGCACCGCCAACGCCCTGCTCGTCAAGGTCAACCAGATCGGCACCCTGACCGAGACGCTGGACGCGGTCGAGCTGGCCCACCGCAGCGGCTACCGCTGCATGATGAGCCACCGCTCCGGCGAGACCGAGGACGTGACGATCGCCGACCTCGCGGTCGCCGTCAACTGCGGCCAGATCAAGACCGGCGCGCCCGCCCGCTCGGACCGCGTCGCCAAGTACAACCAGCTGCTCCGGATCGAGGAACTCCTCGACGACGCCGCCCGTTACGCGGGTCGCGCGGCGTTCCCGCGCTTCCGCGGCTAGGTTTTGCGGTACGGCTTGCGCCGATCGAGAGGCGCAAGCCGTACTGAACCGGCGTTGGGAGTGTGATGGCCAAGCGTCCACAGCTGACCGGAAGGGCGGCGATCCTCGCGGTCGTCGTGTGCGCGATCGCGATGAGCCTGGCCTATCCGGTGCGCGAGTTCATCGCGCAGCGACGGCAGATCGCCCAGTTGGAGCAGCAGCAGGCCAAAGCACTCGGGGACCTCAGGAAACTGGAAGAGCAGCGCAAACGCCTTGAGGATCCGGATTACGTGAAGCGCCAGGCCAAGGAGAAGCTGCACTTCTGCGAACCTGGGGCCAAGTGTTACGGCGTGTTGAACGACACCGGGAAGACGCAGGCGAAGGCCGGGAAGCAGGCCGAGGGCAAGGCGCCCTGGTATGTGGCGCTCTGGGAGTCCGTCGAGGCGGCTGACAAGGGCGAAGGCAAGAAGATCACGGCAACACGGGATTGACGCTCGGCGCTCCGCCACCGCTCCCCGCTTGTTCGTGAGTCAGAACGCCTAACAGGTCGTCGGCTTGCTCACCGCTATCCGGCGCCGTTCACGCAGGTGGTGGTTCTCGCCGCACCGGCGCCAAGAGCGGCTGCGGCATTCCGACCGGAGAGCGGGCAGGGCGCGCGGCAGATGCTCCGGCGTCGATGGGCAACCTGCCCTGCGGCGTCGCCGGAAGGACAGGGGAGACTGTTAGGTGTTCTTAGCGAGGGGGAACGGTGGTTGATCAGGGAGACCTGGCCGCGGTGGAGCGGCAGTTGGGGCGGCCACCCCGAGGTGTTCGCGCGGTCGCGCACCGGTGTCCGTGTGGGCTCCCGGATGTGGTGGAGACCTCGCCTCGGTTGCCCGATGGGTCGCCGTTTCCGACCTTGTTCTACCTGACCTGTCCGAAGGCGGCGTCGGCCATCGGGACGCTGGAGGCGTCCGGGTTGATGCGGGAGATGACGGCCCGGCTGGAGGATCCCGAGCTGGCGGCCGCCTATCGGGTCGCGCATGAGGATTATGTGGCTCGGCGGGACAAGGCGGCGGCTGAGGATGGGCTTGCGCCGTTGCCGCGGGATATGCAGTCGGCCGGGGGTATGCCTGACCGGGTGAAGTGTTTGCATGCCCTGGTCGGTCACGAACTGGCGGTGCCCGGGATCAACCCGTTCGGGCGGGAGGCTTTGGACTTGCTCCCCGACTGGTGGTCTGATGGGCCTTGCTGCGCGGGCTGAACCCCCTTCTCCTCGGAGGCATACATGAGTCGTGTGGCGGCCATCGACTGCGGGACGAACTCGGTTCGTCTGCTGATCACGGACATCAAAGGTGAGACCCAGACCGACCTGGAACGGCGCATGGAGATCGTCCGGCTGGGTCAGGGCGTCGATCGCACCGGAATGCTCGCGCCTGACGCCCTGCAGCGGACGTTCGACGCGATGTGCGAATATCGCCGGCTGATCCGGCGGCACGCGGCTCCGCACCTGGCCGGTCCGGTGGGGTTGTTCGTCCCGAGCGCCGGAGTGGCGACGACGGGCCTGCAGTGCGCCGACCTCATGCCGGTCCGCGTGGTCGCCACCTCGGCCACCCGGGATGCCACCAATCGCGATGAATTCGTCGCGGGCGTACGCGAGATCTTCGGCGTGGACCCCGAGGTGATCACCGGCCATGAGGAGGCCGAACTCTCCTTCACCGGCGCCACCCGTTCGATTTCCGGCATCGAACCCCCCTACCTGGTCGTGGACATCGGCGGCGGTTCCACCGAATTCGTCCTCGGCAATACGTCCGTGGACGCGGCGCTCTCCGTGGATATCGGCTGCGTACGCCTCACCGAACGTCACACCGGACCCGACGGCCTGGACGTGGCCGGAGTCATCCGCGACGTCGAAGCGGCGCTGGCCCAGGTGGAACAAGTCGTCCCCATCCGCACCGCCAAGACCTTGATCGGCCTGGCGGGTTCCGTGACCACCGTCGCCGGAATCGCCCTCGACCTCCCCGAATATGACCCCGAGAAGATCCACCACTCCCGCATTCCCGTCGCCCAGGTTCACGAGATCGCCGCCCGGCTTCCCCAGATGACCCACGAGCAGCGCGCCGCCATCCCCGTCATGCACCCCGGCCGGGTGGACGTCATCAGCACCGGCGCCACCATCCTCGACCAGATCATGCGCCACTACGGCTTCCCTGACGTGGTCGTCAGCGAACATGACATCCTCGACGGAATCGCCTGGTCCATCGCATAACCCCTTCGACCGAGGGTGGGAAACAGCCCACTTGCCGCTAGTACGCATTGCGCAGTACTGTGCGTTGCGTGGATAGCAGTCAGCTTCTTAAGGGTGTGCTTGACGTGGCCGTGCTGGCGGTCCTTCACGAGCGCGACAGCTACGGCTACGACGTGGTCCGGCGGTTGCGTGAGGCAGGGTTGGAGGACGTGGGGGACGCGTCCGTCTATGGCACGCTTCGGCGCCTCTTCAAGGCGGGGGCGCTCACCTCGTATGTGGTGGCCTCGGATGAAGGGCCGCATCGGAAGTATTACGGGCTCAACAGTGTGGGGCGGACCCAGTTGACCGAGTCCGCGGCCACGTGGACGGCTTTCGCCGCGACCATGAACGATCTGCTCAAGGAGGTGCACGCGTGATGAATCCGAACGAGTATGCGCAGGCCGTACGGGACGCGCTCGCCGACCTCCCGGCGGCGGATCTGGAGGAGCTCGTCGAGGATCTGGACGATCACCTGGCGGAGGTGGCGGCCGAGTCGGACGTACCGCTGGAGGAACGGCTTGGGTCGCCGGAGGCGTACGCGGCGGAGTTGCGGGCCGCCTACGGGGGCAGGCCCGAGGATCTGGCCCAGGTGCGGCCGGGTGTGCGCGCCCGGGTGGGGTCCTGGGCGGCCGGGACGGTGGCGCGGGCGCACACGAGGGCGTCGCGGTTCCCGCCGTACCGGCAGCTAGCGGGTTTCATGCCGGACTTACGCCCCGCTTGGTGGGTGCTGCGCGGTTACGCGCTCGGGCTGCTGCTGGTTTCGTTCTCGACCATGACGACGCAGTTCGTGCCGGAGAGCATCGGTGCGTGGCTGTTCACGCTGGCCGCCATCTGGCTGTCGGTATGGATCGGGCGGCGTGCGCGGGGCGGATGGGGGCGCACGTTGCTGGTCGCCGTCAACGTGTTCGCCGGATTCCTGTTCGTGGGCGGCATGGTGGCCGTCGCCGAATGGAACGGCCAGAGCGAGTTCACCTCGTACGGGCCTGTGCCTGTGGTCCAGGTCGGGATGAGCGGGAGCGAGGTGTACAACATCTACCCGTACGCGAAGGATGGAACTCCGCTCCGGGATGTGCGCCTCTTCGACCAGGACGGCAGGCCGATCACCTTAAATCCGGAAATGAACGGATACGTGATAGATCAGCGTTGTCTGGAGGGACCGACGCCTCTCAACGAATACCCGCTGCCGCTGCGGCGTGATCCTTACACCGCCGCATGGGACCTGAAGAAGGGCATATCGCCGGTGCCCGCACCGGAATCGACCCCATGCGCGACGCCTACTCCGGCACCCACCGAGACCGTGACGCCCACTCAGACGCCCGCTGAGGAGAGCCCGACCCCTACGCCTTCGGCTCGTTGAGGCGGACCGGCAACGAGAACAGCCCTCGCATGATCGCGCTCGGCCACCAGGTGAGCCGGTCAGGGTCGGTGGCCAGCGCGAGATCGGGGTAACGCCTGAGCAGGCTGCCGATGGCCACCTCGCCCTCGATCTTGGCCAGAGCCGCGCCGATGCAGTAGTGCGGCCCCCGCCCGAACGCCAGATGCGGTGCCCCGATCCGGCCCGGCGTGAACGCGTCCGGGTCGGGGAAGGCGTCAGGGTCGCGGTTGGCGGCCAGCAGGGAGATCAGGATCGGCTCGCCCGGGAGCATCTCCTGGCCGCCGATGACCACAGGTTCGGTGGGGAAACGCCAGGTCGCGTTCCGTACCGGACCGTCGTAGCGGAGCATCTCGTCGATGACGTCCGGCAGCAGATCGGGGTCGGCCCGGACGGCGGCCAGCTGCTCCGGATGCCGGAACAGCGCGAGCAGTCCGTTGCCGATCAGCGCGACCGTGGTCTCGTGCCCGGCGATCAGCAGCAGGAACGCGGTCGAGGTCAGCTCGTCGGGCGTGATGTCCGGCCGCCGCACCAGCTCGGTCAGCAGGTCGTCGCCGGGATGGGTACGTTTGCCCGCGACCAGGTCGGCCAGGAACAATTCCAGCGCGTCGGTGGCCTTGGTGATCTCCTCGACAGCCGAGGCGGCCGCGGAGTCGATCACCGAGGCGTGGTGGTGGAACGTGGCCCGATCCGCCTCCGGCACCCCCAGCAGATCGCAGATGATCGCGATCGGCAGCGGATACGCCAGATCGGTGACGAGATCCACCTCGTCCTTGCCCGCCATCGCGGCCAGCAGAGCGTCCGTCACCTCCTGGGTCCGCTCCCGCAGCCCCGCGATCCGCCGCGGCGTGAACGCGGCGCTCACCAGCCGCCGCAACCGGGGATGATCGGGCTGGTCGGCGTTGAGCATGTGCCGCGCCAGCGACGGCCGGTGATCCAGCGGCAGCCCCAGACTCGCGGCCCGCCACTCCGGCGACCCACGCTCCGGATCCTTGGCCAGCGCCGGATGGCTCAGCGCGACGGCCGCGTCCTCGTAGCGGGTCACCAGCCACGCCTCACAGCCCGGCAACGGCACCCGAGTCACCGGCGCGTTGCGCCGGAGCCAGTCATAGGCGGGGTACGGATCGGCATCGAACGCGGGTCCGAACATCGGGGGGATAGCCACGCCGCCATTCCTACCCAACTCCTCCCGGAATGGATCACATGATCGCGTGGGAGGCTGGGTTGTATGAGTTGTGTACCTCCGGGGACCGGTTGGCCCGACGATCCCGCTTCGGCGGATACGCCGGTCGCGCGGGATGCGGCGGAGGTGGTGGAGCTCGCGGGCGGGAGCCGTACGCTGCGGGAATTGATGGCTCGGGAGTCGGTTTGTCGGGCTTGTCCTCGGTTGGTGGCGTGGCGGGAGGAGGTCGCGGAGGTCAAGCGGCGGGCGTTCGCGGAGGAGACATATTGGGGGCGGCCGGTCGCGGGGTGGGGGGATGACGACCCTCGGGTGTTGATTGTCGGGCTTGCTCCGGCGGCGCATGGGGGGAATCGCACGGGGCGGATATTTACCGGGGATCGGAGTGGGGACTGGTTGTTCCGGGCGTTGTATCGGGTTGGGCTGGCCGTACAGGAGACGAGCACGCACGCCGGGGACGGGCAGCGGCTGATCGGCGCCCGGATGGTGGCGACGGTGCGATGTGCGCCGCCGGCGAACAAGCCGACGCCGCAGGAGCGGGACGCGTGCGCGCCGTGGCTGCTGCGGGAGCTGGGGTTCACCCGGCCGAAGGTGATCGTCGCGCTCGGGGGGTTCGCGTGGCAGGCGATCTGGCCCGCGCTGCGTTCCGCGGGGTACGCGTTGCCGACTCGCCGCCCGCCGTTCGGGCATGGAGTCGAGGTCCCGGTCGGGGATGCGGTGCTGCTCGGCTGCTACCACCCGAGCCAGCAGAACACGTTCACCGGCCGCGTCACGGCCGAGATGTTGGAAACGATCTTCCAGAGGGCCCTCGAACTGAGCTCATAGAGTATTCCGCAGGCGTGTCTAAGCCGGCAGGAGTTCGATGATGGAACGGAACCGGCTGGGAGTGACCGTGCCGAGAGTGAGCCCGGCTTCGTGGGCGAGGGCGGTGAGCCTGTCGAGGCTTCGTTCCCGGCCGAGAACGTAGGCGAGCATGCGCAGGTCCATCTCGGTGCTGACAGATTCGCCGTGTTCGGTGCCGGTGTCCTCGATGACGAGGACCTTGCCGTTGGGGCGTGCGGCGTGCGCGCAGTTGCGGAGAATGCGGCGCACGTCGTCATCGTCCCAGTCGTGGATCACCCTGGAGAGGATGTAGCCGCCCGCGCCGGGCGGGAGCGGCTCGAAGAAGCTCCCGGTCTGGGCACGGCCGCGATCGGCGAGACCGGCCGCCGCCAAGGCCCGGGCGGCGGTGGCAGCCGGCGACGCGAGGTCGAGCACGGTTCCCCGCAGGGTGGGATGGGCGCGCAGCAAGGCGATCAGCAGCGACCCGTTGCCGCCGCCCACATCGACGACCTCGCCGAGGGCGGACCAGTCGTACGCGGCCGCGACCAACGGCGCCTCGCCGGTCAGCTGGCGGCCCATCAACGCGTCGAAGGACGCGGATCTGTCGGGATGCTCGGCGAGGTCCTCCCAGAACCCGCGCCCGAAATGCCGGGGAAAGGCCGGCTCGCCGGTGCGAACCGTGTGCAACAGCTCAACCACGGACAGGTCGGCATGCCCGATGGCGCCCTCCAGATCGATCGACGCCCGAATGCCCTCCGGGTGATCGTCGCGCAGCCACTGCCCATCATCGGTCAACGCGTAGGCCCCGTCCTCGTCGCGTCGCAGAAATCCAGCGGTGACGAGATGATCCAGCACTCGGACGAGCGGATCGGCTGCTACAGCCAGACGGGCGGCGAGCTCCGGCCCCGAGGTCACTCCCGCGGCGATCGCGTCCGCGACCCGCAGCGTCGCCGCCACCCGCACTGCCATCGGCGTGATCAGGTCGGCCGCCGCCCATAGCGGCCCGCCCCACGCCTGCTCCTGCTCCGTCACGTCAGCCTCCCTCTGCTTGCGATGCACCTCCCGCGCATCGAGCCGGACACGCCGAACCTACCTAGTCGACACCGAACCGGCATCCCGCACGATCGGCGCCGAGCTTGTGAAGCGCTTCACAAGTGTGAAGTCCGTCACGTCCCGAAATTTCAGTCGATCTTCCCTCAGGAAATCCCAGGCCAGTGTTGCCCTTCCGGAAATGTCGCTTATGTTGCTATCAGGGTCGATTGGTGTCGGCCTGGCGGGATGACGTAGGCTTGTGAATGCTTTCACAAGCAATCTGAAGGGCGCCTACGGTGAACCTCAAAGCCAAGCACATCCTCATTGTTGGTGGCGGATATGTCGGGATGTACACCGCCCTGCGCCTCCAGCGCACGCTGCGCCGCGAACTCCGCTCCGGCCAGGTACGTGTCACCCTCATCGACCCGCAGTCGTACATGACCTATCAGCCGTTCCTCCCCGAGGCCGCGGCGGGGAACATCTCCCCGCGCCACGTCGTGGTCCCGCTCCGGCGGGTCCTGCGCGCGACCCGCATCCTCAACGGCCGCGTCTCCAAGGTCCACCACGACCACAAGAGCGTCACCTTCGAACCGGTCGCGGGCAACCCCCGCGAGATCGAGTACGACATCCTGGTCATGGCCGCTGGATCGATCTCCCGTACGCTCCCGATCCCCGGCCTGGCCGAGGCCGCCATCGGGTTCAAGACCATCGCCGAAGCGATCACCCTGCGCAACCGCGTGCTGGGCCTGCTCGACCGCGCCGAATCCAGCGACGACCCCGAAGTCCGCCGCCGCGCGCTCACCTTCGTGGTGGTCGGCGGTGGTTTCGCCGGCATCGAGGCGCTCGCCGAGCTGGAGGACATGACCGAGGACGCGATCAAGTACTACCCGACCCTCAAGCGCGCGGACATGCGCTGGGTGCTGATCGAGGCCAGCGACCGGATCCTGCCCGAGGTCGGGCCCGAGATGGGCGAGTGGACCGCGCAGGAACTCCGCGGCCGCGGCATCGAGCTGAAAATGGGCACCATGCTGCAGTCCTGCGTGGGCGGCCTGGTCAAAACCTCCGACGGCGACGAATTCGAATCCGCCACCATCGTCTGGACGGCCGGCGTCAAACCCTCCCCCGTCGTCAACTCCGGCGATCTCCCGCTGGACGAGCGCGGCCGCATCATGACCACCACCCGCCTCACCGTCACCGGCGTCAAGGACGCCTTCTCCGCCGGCGACGTGGCCGGCGTCCCCGACGTCACCAAAGCGGGCGAATACTGCGCCCCCAACGCGCAGCACGCCGTCCGCCAGGCCAAGGTCCTCGGCGACAACATCACCGCCCACCTGCGCGGCCGCCCCCTGCGCGTCTACCGCCACCGGTACGCGGGCTCGGTCGCCGGCCTCGGCCTGTACCAGGGCGTCGCCAACGTGTACGGGGTAAAGCTTCGCGGATTCCCAGCGTGGTTCATGCACCGCACGTACCATCTGTCCAGGGTGCCGACGACGAACCGTAAGGTCCGCGTGCTGGTCGACTGGACACTGTCGCTGTTCTTCAAGCGGGAGACCATCTCCCTGGGCGCGATCGAGAACCCACGCCAGGAGTTCAAAGCCGCAGCCGCCACCAACCAGAAGCGCTAACCCGGCACCCCCGGGCACGACCGACGGACCCCCCTCTTCGGGCGTCGTGCATCATTTCGCACGCACGCGCGAGAGGGGGCCTAACGTGACCTTCGCGGTCGACCATCCTGCCCTCCCCGGCGTACGCACCAGGCCCGGTCGCACCGGGCAATCCGACCGGCCCAACCCAGGCGAACAAGATTCCCGGGGGTGGGCCGGTCCACTGTGCGCCAGTTTTCGATACCTTTTGACCGTGCATCGCCCTGACCGACCTGAGATCGCCCCGTGAACGAGCTGACTTCACCCCCCGCTCCCTCGCCTGGCACCCCCCACCGAGCGAGCCGCCCGCATGCCCGCCCCCACCATCCCGGCGGCCATCCCCGAGGGCTTTCGTCCCTTTCATGGCGGTTACTCACAGTTCACCAAGACTGCTCTGAGACCCACCGCCTCCACCACCCTCTCGCCCCCTCCAAAGACCGCATATTCCCCGACAGGGCAACGGATTCCCGCGCCCGACATGCTGTCTAGAAGGGCAAGTTGCGGCGTAAAGTCTCACCAGTTACAGATGTGCGCTCCGTGACGTATGATCGCGGCGCCCCCGTAGCCCAATGGCAGAGGCAAGCCCCTTAAAAGGGCTGTTGTGCGGGTTCGACTCCCGCCGGGGGCACTCTCCGTGACCATGGAAAACCAGTCCGTGACCAGCGGAAATGCGGTTACGGGCTTTATGCTTCTGTCCGACTGTCTACGGGGATCTACGGCTGGCATCGGGAAGGTGTGCCCGTAGCGTGCCCGTGTTTCAGCTGCCGTCGTCGAAAGCGTCATCGATGCGTTTGCGTGCCCGCTCTTCGGGCGAGCCGGGCGAGTTCTGCTCCTGTTCCGCGTCGCGGGTCTGCTGATCGAGCCGCGCCAGATCATGGCCTGGTACCGCTACCGGCGGAACCTTCGCTGCGCCGCGACTGGGCCCTATCCCGGTATCCGGGCGCGCAAGGCCTGGATGAACCAGTCCAACGCCGGTGCCAGGCTTTCCGGGGCCGGCCAGTCGTTGATCACTGCGAGTAGTTGGAGGTACCGCTCCCTGCGAGGGTCGTTCGCGGTCTCCAGCCGGGTGAGCAGCTGACGCCGAAGGTCGAGGTCGTCGGGGCGGCCGAAGACGTGCGCGTATTGAGCCGTGACCGCCGCGACGACCTGATCGGACTGGGGCCAGGCCGGGTCGATGCCCGCTACCAGGGCCTGGCCGGCGTGGTCACGGACCATTCGGCGGAGTCGCGGCGCAGGCTCGTGGTGTCGCCCTGGGCACGTTCGACCGCATGGTGCTCAGCCATACGCCGCATGCCGGCGCGAAAATCCGGGTTCTGGGACAGTTCGGCCAGCTCCACCCACGCCTCGACCTGCTCGGCCTCGGGATTGTCGGGCAGTTCGGGGGTCATCGAGCGTCTGACCCCGGCGAATTCAGTGGTGGCGTCCAGGCCGCCGAAGGCGGTGTCGAGGAAATCGCCGATCAGCTGTCGGCGCTCGTCCTCGGAGAGCTTGGCCAGCTTGTGCATGAGATCCGTCTCCTCAGGGGTGGACCCGCGCTTAGCCACCGCCGTCAGCACCGCGCGCCGCAGGCGCAGCATGCGGATCTGCACCGCCAGTGCTTCGGCGTGCGCTGCGGCGACCTCGGGAAGGGAGATCTCCCGGTCCGCAATCTTCCGGATCGTGGGAAGGTCCAGTCCCAGTTCGCGCAGCGTCCGCACGAGGTCCAAGCGTGCGACGGCGTCGATGTCGTAGAGGCGGTGGCCGGCTGGGCTACGGTCAGTGGGCGGCACGATCCCCCGGTCGGAGTAGAACCGGATGGCCTTGACCGTCAGGCCGGTCCGCCGGGCCAGGTCACCGATCGAGTAGAGCGTGTCGCCGTCCATGCCCTCACCCTCGCGCCTCCCCCTGCTGGAGACGCAAGCTCCTGCCAGCAGCAAACCGCTCCTCATCCACGAAGCTTGACAATCTGCAGGTCGTGCTGCCGGTAAGTGCCTATATGTCAGCTCGGCAGCAGTGTGGCGCGGAGGACATGGGCCGCCGCGCCACAAGTGCGGTGTTGCGGGAATTTTGGGGGTCAGCTCGCGCTGCAGGAGACCGTTGGCCAGGTCGAGTTGCCGTTGCGCTGGATGGTGACGCCCCAGTTGTTGCCGTTGCCGTTGGGCCTGGCGGTCAGCACCTGGGCGCTGGGGTAGCTGGCGCTGATGTTCCAGGTAGCGATGATCTTCGCTGGGGATGGCACGTTCATCGTCACGGTCCAGTTGCTGGAGCCGGAGACTGAGACGCTGAGGTTGTAGCGGTCGCTCCACGACTGGCCTGCGGACAGGGATGCGGTGCAGCTTCCGCCGCCGCCGCCGCCGCCGCCACCGCCACCGCCACCGCCGCCGCCGCCGGTGCCGCCGATCGTGATGTTGGAGTTTCCGCTGCTCTGGTAGCCCTCGGTTGCGAGGATCATGTAGTCATGGCTGCCCAGACTCATTCCCCTGCTGGCCCATGCGTCGAAGTGGTTGCCGCTCGTTATGGTTCCGCCTGTTTTCTTCGACTGCCGGACGCTCCAGTACTGCTGGAAGGTTCTGGTGCCTTCGATGGAGGGCGCGTTGGTGCGCGTCGTCTGGTAGATGTCGTACGTGCCGCCGTCGCTGGTAACTGTGCCCTTGAATGTTCCAGTGGGCCGATAAGTGCCCCAGTTGTCGACGATGTAGTACTCGATAAGTGGGTTTCTCGTCCAACCGTAGAGGGTCAGGTATGCGTTGCCGGACGGGTTGAAGCTGCCGGAATAGGTCACGCTTCTGCGCCCGCCGGTGCTCCAGCCTTTGCCGGCAACGAAGTTCCCGGTGTTGCTCCATGAGGTGCTGTAATTGCCGCCGGACCCCAGTTCCATGGAGACCGTCCCCTGGCTGTCAGTCCAGAAGGAATAGAAGTAGCCGTTATTGGTGCCGGTCTGGTTTGTGGTGACGGCCGCGTGGGCGATGCCGGGCATCATCGTGACCAGGGCCAGTGCCGCGGCCCAGGCGCCGCCGATGAGCAGCCTGGTGCGGCCGCGTCTGCGGCTCTTCGGGTGGGCGGGGGAGTCGTTCATGTGCGTGCTTCTCCTCGTGAAGGCCGGCCGGGGGAGGCCGGGCAGCGCGATACGACCCGACGGGAGCTGTCGGTGGACAGGGTGAGAGCCGCCGCGCGTCGGCGCCGTACAACGCGGCGGAGGTGGCCGGTCGTCGTGCGGTCGACGGCCGGAGGACCAGGTCGGGGCAAGTGACCCGGATCGACAGGGTCTGTCGATGGTGAAAGTGTGTGTCGACTCCATCGAGCTGTCAACAACTTTCAGAAACATATCGGAAATCTGATCTTGCTTCTTGGTTCCTTTGGAATGTGTTTGGCCTGTTCATTGACTCCATCTGGACGATCGGGCTTGGGGTTGATCGGTAGAGGCGTCTTTTGAATGATCAAAAACGGGTCTGTTGTGCCGAAAGTTGGACTGTATTGCCGAAAGTTTCAGGGATCCGTCTGATCATGCTGCCCGCGGTGCGATGGGGTAGAGCATGATCGTGGCCGGCCCGTCGTGGGGGATGTCGGCCGCTCGTCCTTGCCACAACCGCGTCAAGAAACGTGGCGTTTGACCGCGTGGGCAGGTGCGACGGCGTCGGGCGGGGATGGGCTTGCGGCCCAGCTCGCGCCGAGGAAGTGATCGCGGTGTACTCGAAGCTCGTGTCTTCTGCTGAGGCAGAAAGAAGTCGGTGCCTCGCAGAGAGGCGTGATTAAACGTGGCGTTCCGTATTCCGGCGCCATGCAGATCCACCTCGAGATTCGCCGTCGCCGCTTGCGGATCACTTACAAGGCCTTCAAATCCTGATGGACAAGAGCTTGATCGATACCACTACCCGGGGGCAGTCCCGTCAGCAGAAACTAATGTTCTAAAAACGCCCGTATATGGTCTTTGTAGAGCTCTTTGAGGGGTCATATAGGCGTCTCGCGAAGTCTTCTCCGTGTCAGCCAGACATTGCGAGATGGGACTTCACATGAGCGACACCCTCAAAGTACGGCGCCGGTTCAGTGGCTTGGTCGGTGGGCTGCTGGCGCTGGCGGTGCTGGCCAGCCCGGCCGTGGCCGCGCCGGAGCCGAAGGCTTCGGACCTCACCGCTCTGCGGGCCCTGGAGGCCTGCGACCCGTCGGGGCCCACGTCCGCCGACTCGGCCCTGGCGAACCAGTTGAACGGCACGCTGAACGCCAAAATGCGTGGCTACATGTCCGCTTACCGGGTGTCCTGCGCCCGGGTGATCGTCAACACCGTACGGGATCGGGGGTTGGACCCCCGGGCGGCGGTGATCGCGGTTACGACGGCCATCGTCGAGTCGAGCATCGACAACATCGCCGAGGAGCTGGACCACGACAGCCTTGGCCTGTTCCAGCAGCGCGGGTCGTGGGGCTCGGCTTCGCAACGGCTTGACCCCGTCTGGGCCACCAACGCCTTCCTGAACAAGATGATCGCGAAGTATCCGAACGATTCCTGGAAGACCGCCCAGGTGGGCGCGGTGTGCCAGGCGGTTCAGGTGTCGGCCTACCCGGAGCGGTACCAGCCGCAGGCCGCCGACGCGCAGCTCATCGTCAACGCGCTACTCGGGGCCCCGGCCAACGATGGCCACCGGATCCAGTTCGGCGACCTGAACGGCGACGGCCTCGACGACTTGGTCCAGGTCCGTGACGACAAGCAGGTCGTGGTGTTCTGGAATTCCGGCGCCAACCCCAACTACTCCTGGAGCAACAACCGCAGTGTGCTGACCGGGATCGACAACCCCTCCATGATCCGTGTCGGTGACTTCAACGGCGACAACCTCGATGACATTCTTCAGATCCGTGCCAACGGGAATCTGGTCGTCTTCTTCAACACCGGCGCCAACCCCAACTTCAACTGGTCCAACAACCGCCTGGTGTTGACCGCCATCACCGACAGTGCCGAGGTCAGCGTTGGCGACCTCAACAACGACGGTCTGGACGACATCGTTCAGACCCGGCCCACCGGTCAGGTGGTCGTGTTCTGGAACTCCGGTGCCAACCCGAACTTCTCCTGGTCCAACAACCGGGCGGTGCTGTCCGCTATGGCCAAGGACGAGGTCAAGGTCGGCGACTTCAACGCCGACGGCCTGGACGACATCCTGCAGACCCGCACCGGCGGCCAGGTCGTCGCGTTCTGGAACTCCGGCGCGAACCCCAACTTCTCCTGGTCCAACAACCGCGCCGTCCTGACCGCCATGAACGAGAAGAACCGGGTCAAGACGGGCGACCTCAACGGCGACGGTCTCGACGACCTCATCCAGATCCGACCCAACGGCCAGGTCGTCGTCTTCTGGAACACCAACGCCAACCCCAACTTCAACTGGTCCAACAACCGCAGCGTGCTCACCGGCATCTACCTCTGAATCGAAAGGCAGCACCATGTTCAAGAAGACACTCATCACCTTGCTGCTCGCCACCGCCACCGCCGCCAGCGGCATGATCCTCGCGGTGACGCCCGCACACGCCTCGACCGTGGGCGGCGAGATCACCCGCAACGAGGTTCTCGAACGCGCGCAGAACTGGGTGGATCGCGGCATCAAGTACAACCTCACCCGCTCCTCGGCCTCGCTCACGACCGACCCGGAGGGCTCCCACCGGTACGGCCCGGACTGCTCGGGCTTCGTCTCGATGGTCTGGCACCTCGAACCGGGCCAGTACGGCGGCCTGAACACCTCCGGCTTCGCCTCCTGGTCGGGCAAGATCAACCTGTCCAGCCTGCACGACCTCTTACCAGGTGACGCGCTGCTCAGATCCGGCCATATCGAGCTGTTCGCCGGCTGGAAGAACGAGTCCGACCACGGCCAGGGCGCCTACGTCTACTCGCTGAACGGCACGGGCAACCCGGACGCCAACGGCTGGGAGAACGACTGGGCCAAGGGCCCGACCGCGAACTCCCACGGTCAGACCGGCTTCAACAGCTGGTCGGACCTGACCACCTACCAGCCGATCCGCTACCGCAACATCAAGGACTCGACCGCCCCGGCCCCGGCCAACGATGGCCACCGGATCCAGTTCGGCGACCTGAACGGCGACGGCCTCGACGACTTGGTCCAGGTCCGTGACGACAAGCAGGTCGTGGTGTTCTGGAATTCCGGCGCCAACCCCAACTACTCCTGGAGCAACAACCGCAGTGTGCTGACCGGGATCGACAACCCCTCCATGATCCGTGTCGGTGACTTCAACGGCGACAACCTCGATGACATTCTTCAGATCCGTGCCAACGGGAATCTGGTCGTCTTCTTCAACACCGGCGCCAACCCCAACTTCAACTGGTCCAACAACCGCCTGGTGTTGACCGCCATCACCGACAGTGCCGAGATCAGCGTCGGCGACCTCAACAACGACGGTCTGGACGACATCGTCCAGACCCGGCCCACCGGCCAGGTGGTCGTGTTCTGGAACTCCGGTGCCAACCCGAACTTCTCCTGGTCCAACAACCGGGCCGTGCTATCCGCTATGGCCAAGGACGAGGTCAAGGTCGGCGACTTCAACGCCGACGGTCTCGACGACATCCTGCAGACCCGCACCGGCGGCCAGGTGGTCGCGTTCTGGAACTCCGGCGCGAACCCCAACTTCTCCTGGTCCAACAACCGCGCCGTCCTGACCGCAATGAACGAGAAGAACCGGGTCAAGACGGGCGACCTCAACGGCGACGGTCTCGACGACCTCATCCAGATCCGCCCCACCGGCCAGGTGGTCGTGTTCTGGAACTCCGGTGCCAACCCCAACTTCTCCTGGTCCAACAACCGGGCCGTCCTGACCGCCATCTCCCTCTAAACACCTAAATGACCGGCTCCCGACACGTGGAGCCGGTCATTCTCATCCCTGGAAAGAAGCGCAGGATGTCAGAAATCGTGCTGTTGTCAGACCCCAGAATCCGCGACCTCGCCGTCGCCGAATGCGGCGAGCCGCTGGTCGACCTGCGTGCCCAGGGCGGCTTCCGGCTCGACCCCCGCCTCGCCGACCCGGCCGGCGCCTTCGCGCACGTACGGCACGGCGTCGCCGACCGCCTGCGGACCGTCCAGGACCGGTTGCCCCGCCACTACCAGCTGCTCGTGGTGGAGGGCTACCGCCCGTACCAGCTCCAGGAGCAGTATTTCCAGGAGTCGCTCGACGAGCTGCGCGCGGCGCGGCCGGGCTGGACTGAGGAGCAGCTCCGCGCCGAGACCGCCCGCTACATCTCGCCGCCCGAGGTCGCACCGCACGTGGCCGGAGCCGCCGTGGACCTGACCCTCTGCACACCGGACGGTACGGAACTCCCCATGGGCACCGAAGTCAACGCCACCCCGGTGGGCACGGCAGGCCCCTGCTACACCGACTCCCCGGACATCTCCCCAGCGGAGCGAAAGAACCGCCAGATCCTCATCGACGCCCTCACCGCAGCCGGCTTCGTCAACTACCCCACCGAGTGGTGGCACTGGTCCTACGGCGACCGCTACTGGGCCTTCGTCACCGGAACCGCCGCCATGTACGGCCCCGCC
Source organism: Acrocarpospora sp. B8E8 (assembly GCF_039871605.1). Lineage (NCBI taxonomy): Bacteria > Bacillati > Actinomycetota > Actinomycetes > Streptosporangiales > Streptosporangiaceae > Acrocarpospora > Acrocarpospora sp. B8E8. Next base: position 18,220 of record NZ_JBDPLV010000108.1, read on the forward strand.
CGCCAGTAACGACTCACCACGGCAGGTCGAGCCGCGCGGGCGCCCCATCCGCCCCGGTCAACTCGGCGAGCTCCCGCGCCTCGTACCTGCGGAACATCTCGATCGCCTGCTCCCGTACCACCTCGGCCTGGCCGGAGTCCCCGGCCAGGTCCAGCACGGTGGCAAGATCGCGCCTGGCCCTGGCCGCGGGCAGCGGTGTGCCCAGCGCGTCGGACAGCGCGATGGCCGCGGCCAGCTCCGTCCGGGCCTCCACCAGCCGTCCCCCGGCCAGGTGCAACTCGCCGATGGTGCGGCGCAGCAACGCCTGCCCCCACCGGTCGAGCTGGCCACGGCAGACCTCCAGCGCCTCCTCCAGCGGCGCGAGCATGGCCTCCCCCCGCCCCAGCCTGATCCGGGTCTTGGCCAGGGCCTGCACGCCGTACGCGGCCATGAACTGGTCGCCGAGCTCGTGGAACATCCGCAGCGCGGCCTCGCACGCCTGCTCGGCCCGATCATGGTCGCCGACCGCCCGGTAGGCCAGCCCGATCGTGCGCACGGTCAGCGCCTCCCCGCGCCTGCTCCCCACCCGCCGGTACGCCGCCAGTGCCTCCGCCAGCAACGGCGGCAGCCGGTCGAAGTCGCCGAGCTCCAGGTGCACGGTGGCCGACAGCCGCGCCGCGTGCCCGATGGCGGCGTCGTCGCCGAGCGTACGGAAGATCTCGACCGCCCGGCCGAGGTGGGTGAGCGCCTCCCGCAGCCGGCACTGCTCCCGGCGCGCGTTGCCCATCCCGGCCAGGACAGCGGCTTCGCCCCGGACGTCGCCCGCCGATGCGTACCGGGACAGGGCCTGCTCGAAGTAGGTGGTCGCCTCCTCGTAGCGATCCATCTCGTAGTAGATCTGCCCGTGCGCGGCCAGCAGCGTGGCCTCGCCCATCTGGTTCCCTGACCGGCGGGCTGCGGCGAGCGCGGCGTCGTGGCTGCGGCTCCACTCGGCCAACCGGGGGCCGACGAAGAACACCGAGAAGGAGAGCGCGACCGACAGGTCGCAGGCGGCCACGTCCAGGTCCATTCCGGCGGCCCGCTCGACCGCCGCGATGAGGGCCGGCGTCTCCGCCTCCAGCCACGCCACCGGATCCGACGGCAGCCGCCTGACCAGGTCGTCGTCGACCGGGCGTGCGGTGCTGTACTCGCGGCGGAGCGGAATCTCGCCGGGCGGGGTACGTTCAGCGATCCGCGAGATCAGGAACACCCAGTTACCCAGCACGCGTCCGACCGCCGCCCGCAGGTCCGCCTCCGACTCCTCCTGCTGGGCCCGCTCCCTGGCGTACACCCGGAGCAGTTCGTGCAGCCGGTAGCGGACCTGGCCGACCGCGTCCACCGCGACGAAGTCCAGCAGTTGCGCGTCGACCAGCCGCTCCACCACGTCCTCGGCGGCGCGCGGCGGCAGGTCGAGCAGGGGCGCGGCGATCCAGGCCGGGAAGTCGGGGCCGCCCAGCACCGCCAGCCGCCGGAACGCCGCCTTGGCCTCCTCGTCCAGCAGCCGGTAGCTGAAGGCGACGCTGGAGCGCACCTCCAGATCACCGGCGGACAGCTCGTCCAGCCGCCAGCGCTCGTCGCTCAGCCGGTCCACCAACATGCTCAACGGCCAATGGCGCCGCGTGTTCAGCCGCCCCCCGGCCGTACGCACGGCCAGTGGCAGCCCTCCGCAGAGCCGGACGATCTCGCCCGCGGCCGCACGTTCCGCCGCCACCCGATCGGAGCCGACGATCCCGGCGAGCAGGTCCAAGGCAGCCGGCTCCGCCATGACCTCCAGGTCAATCGCACGAGCTCCGCCCAGACCGGGGAACCTGCCCCGCGCGGTGACCAGGACCGCGCACCCCCTTCCGGCGGGCAGCAACGGCCGGACCTGCCGCTCGGAGCGCGCGTCGTCGAGCACCACCAGCACCCGCCGCTGGGACAGCAGGCTCCGGTAGAGATCGAGCCGATCCTGGAACGAATCCGGCAGCGAGCCGGGCTCCACCCCGAGGGCGCGCAGGAAGCGGGCCAGCACCTCCTCGGGCCCGGCGGGCAGATCGGTGCACCCGCGCATGTCCGCGAAGAGCTGTCCATCCGGGTACGCCCCTGACACCGCGTGCGCCACGAACACGGCCAGCGCGGACTTGCCCACCCCGCCCTTCCCGCAGATCACGAAGACCGGCGGCGCGTTCCCCGCGACCACGAGCCCGTCCACGATCTCGCCGACCAGCTCGTCCCGGCCGGTGAAGTCGGGCACGCTGGGCGGGAGCTGGGCGGGGATCACCGCGCGCCCCTGCGCCTCGGCTATGGTCACCGGCGGGCTTTCCTGGGCGAGAGGCTCGCCGCGGAGGATCGTCGCGTGCAGGCGTTGCAGGTCAGGGCCGGGGTCGAGGCCGAGTTCCGCGGAGAGTGCCCGCCTCCCCTCGTGGTAGACGGCCAGTGCCTCGCTCTGGCGGCCGAGGCCGTACAGGGCGGTCATCAGCTGGCCGCGGGCGCGCTCGCGCAGCGGGTGCGCGCCGACCAGCGCGGTGAGCTCGGCCACGGTCGCGCCGTACCGGCCCAGGAGCAGTTCGGCGGCGACCCGCTCCTCGGTCACCTCCAGGCGCTTGTGGTCCAGGGCGGCGGCCTCGGTCCGCAGGGCCTCGCCGATCCCGCCCAGCGAGTCGCCGTGCCACAACTTCAGGGCGTCGCCGAACGCCTGCGCCGCCTCGTCCGCGCGTCCGGCGCGGGCGGCCGAGCGGCCCTCGCCGACCAGCCGGTCGAACACCAGCTGGTCCAGCTGGTCCTCGCGCAGCTGGAGCAGGTAGCCGGGCGGGCGGGTCTCGATCACCTCGGGCTGGCCGGGGACGGTCAGGCCGCGCCGGAGGGTGGAGACGTAGGTCTGGATAGACGCCCGCGCCGACCCGGGCGGCCGCTCGTCCCAGAGCAGGTCGATCAGCCGGTCCGCCGACACCACCCGGGGGAACTCCAGCAGCAGCGCCGCGAGCAGGGCCCGGGGTTTCGGCCCTCCCAGCGGCACCCGCCGCCCACCGTGCCAGGCCTCAACCGGGCCAAGTACCCGAAACTCCATCAGACGCTCCCGAGATATCTCATGCGCGATGGCAGGGAACAATGATCGCGTCATCGCCCGATCTTGGCTACCTGACCACCGGCTCCCGGCGTGCTCACGCGCCCGCTCACCCGCATCGAAGAATCGCCGGGAACTTCGCCAGGGGTTGGCGCGTTGGGCGATGTGGTGTAGTGGCTGCTCTTGCGGGAGCCCCGTTCACAAGGGAGCATGGCACTACGCTGATCATGTAGCCCGCTTCGTGGAGGAATGGTGGAGAGCAGGAACCCGATATTTAGTCGGCGGGGGAGCGTCGGCCAGCAGGGCTGGTCGGGACCCGCGCCGAGTCCTCAGCAGCTGAACGAGATGTACAACGCGCCGTCGTACGCGCCGCCGACGATTTCGCGGACCATGACGATGGACGACGTCGTCATGAAGGGCTTCATCGTCCTTGGGGTGATCCTCGCTACGGCCGGCACTTCCTGGTATCTGGACTGGGGAATCGGGATCGGGGTCGGGGCCGCGCTGGTGGCCCTCGTGCTCGGACTGATCGTTTCCTTCACCCAGCGGCCGAACCCGGCGCTGGTGCTGGGGTACGCGGCCTTCGAGGGCGTGTTCCTCGGGGTGATCAGTAACTACTTCGAGGCCCGCTTCCCCGGGATCGTGCTGCAGGCCGTGCTGGGCACGATGATGGCCTTCCTCGGCACGCTCGCGGTCTATTCGCTGAAGATCTTCCGGCCGACGCCGAAGTTCACCAAGTTCGTGATCGGCGCGGCGATTGCCGCCGTCGGCCTGATCCTGGTGAATCTCATCGCGAGTATCTTCGTGGACGGCGGGCTCGGGCTCCGGTCCGGCGGGCCGCTGGCGATCGCCTTCAGCGTCGGCATGATCCTGCTGGGCTGCTTCTTCCTGCTCCTCGACTTCGACCAGATCAACGAGGGCGTGCGGGCCGGGGTGCCGGAGAAGTTCTCCTGGCTGATGGCCTTCGGCCTGGCGCTCAGCCTGGTCTGGATCTACCTGGAGGTCCTGCGGCTGCTGAGCTACTTCAGCGGCGACGACTGATCGTCGCGGCGTAAGCCGTACCAGAACAGGCGCCTTCCGGGAGTTCCGGGGGGCGTCTTGTTTTTAGGTCAAGAGATACCCACGGCAACGAATGATCAACATCTCGTAACGAATGGATGTCTAATGGGGTCTTGTCAAGCCCCGATGAGTGAGGCAGTGTCAACCAAAAGGAGCCTTACCCGTGGAGGTGCCCATGTCGTTGAACCACTCACCGGAGACACAGACAAAGCTGATCGCGCGCGTTCCATCCATTACCGGTCGCGAACTCCCAGAGTGGTTTCAAGCCATCGACAACGGCCCGGCTTTCCTGCGCTGCGACGAGCGCGCAAACTGGCTCGCGGATGAGCACGGGCTGACCCACGGCTACGCTGCCGCCATCGTGCTGGAGCACGAGCGCCGGCGCCGCGGCCACTTCTTCTAGAAACACCTGCTTCGCGCCCGTGCCGTCCGCCGGTGCGGGCGCTTGATCGTTCCAGCATGATGGACGGCATGGATGCAGCGAAAGCTCTCGAATTCGTCCGCGCCAACCATCGTGCCGTCCTGATGACCTGGCACGCGGATGGCCGTCCGCAGATGTCGCCGGTGACGGTGGGCGCCGACGCCGAAGGACGCGTGGTGATCAGCACCCGCGAGACCGCCGTCAAAACGCGAAATATCCGGAAAAATCCGCAGGTGTTCCTGACGGTGATGAACGATGGGTTCTACGGCCCCTGGGTGCAGGTCGAGGGGACCGCCGACGTCCTGTCCCTGCCGGATGCCATGGAACCCCTGGTCGCCTACTACCGGGACATCAGCGGCGAACACCCCGACTGGGACGACTACCGCGCCGCCATGGAGCGGGACCAGCGCGTCCTGATCCGGGTACGGATCACCAAAGCCGGTCCCGACTTCCAGGGCTGAGCACGACAGGCTGAGCACCTCTGCGCAGGGCTCAACGAACCGCCGACTCGCCAGGCATTCTGGCGACGCCGGGGGAATGCCGACTGAGCAGGGCCGAATGAACGGCCAGCTTGCCAGGCAGTCCGGCGCCGCCATGGGAATGCGGACTGAGCTGGGTCAGCTGAGCCGCTCCAGGATCATGGCCATGCCCTGCCCGCCGCCCACGCACATGGTCTCCAGGCCGATCGCCTTGTCGTGGAACTGCAGGCTGTTGATCAGGGTCGAGGTGATGCGCGCCCCGGTCATCCCGAACGGGTGCCCCACCGCGATCGCGCCGCCGTTCACGTTCAGCCGGTCCAGGTCGATCCCGAGCTCCTGGTAGGAGGGGATGACCTGGGCCGCGAACGCCTCGTTGATCTCGACCAGGTCGACGTCCCCGATGGCCATCCCGGCCCGTGCCAGCGCCCGCCGGGAAGCCTCCACCGGCCCCAGACCCATGATCTCCGGCGACAGACCGGTCACTCCGGTCGACACCACCCGGGCCAGCGGCGTGATGCCCAGCTCCGCGGCCTTGGTGTCGCTCATCACGACCACGGCCGCCGCGCCGTCGTTGAGCGGGCAGCAGTTGCCCGCGGTGACCGTGCCGTCCGGCCGGAACACCGGCTTCAGCTGGGACACCGCCTCATACGTGGTGCCCGCCCGCGGCCCGTCGTCCTTGCTGACCACGGTCCCGCCGGGCAGCGTCGCCGGGGTGATGTCCCGCTCCCAGAACCCGTTGGCCAGCGCCTTCTCGGCCAGATTCTGGGACCGCACCCCGAATTCGTCCTGCTCCTTGCGGGACACCGACCGGAGCGAGGCCACGTTCTCCGCGGTCTGCCCCATCGCGATGTAGACATCGGGCAGCAGTCCGTCCTCACGCGGATCGTGCCACACCCCGGCCCCGCCCGCGGCGGCCGCGTCGGTACGGCCCTTCGCGTCCAGGAACACGCTGTTCATGGCGTCAGGCAGGTCGGACGCCCCACTGCCGTAGCGGGACACGCACTCGACCCCGGCCGACACGAAGATGTCGCCCTCCCCGGCCTTGATCGCGTGGAATGCCATCCGCGTGGTCTGCAACGACGACGAGCAGTAGCGCTGGACGGTCGTCCCCGCCACCCCGTCCAGCCCGAGCCGCACCGCGACCACCCGGGCGATGTTGAAGCCCTGCTCCCCGGCCGGCTGGCCGCAGCCGACCATGATGTCGTCGATCGTGGCAGGATCCAGCTGCGGGACCTTCGCCAGCGCGGCGCTGATCATCTGTACGGTCAGGTCGTCCGGACGGATGTCCTTGAGCGACCCCTTGAAGGCGCGGCCGATCGGCGAGCGCGCGGTCGCGACGATGACTGCCTCGGGCATGTGGCTCTCCTGGGGTTGTACGGCTGGGCTCCTCTCGGAGGTTACCGCGCAGTAGAAAGGAAGCCACACCCGGCCCAGAACTTTGTACGGTTACCCGTACATCCCCGGTGCCGTCGCCGCCTCGTCCTTGATCGCGTGCAGCGCGCCCTTCTCATCCCGCCACAGCCGCCACCCGCCCTGGCTCCCGGTGAACCACGACGGCGGCGCGCCGGTCCCCGCCACCCGCTTGCCGGTCGCCAGATCGAACTCGCACAGCGCCGCGATCGAGTAGAAACCGGGCGTGACGTTCCCAGCCAGCTTCAGCGGCTGCGGATCGGTGACGCAGAACGACCACGCCTTGAGACCCTTCACCTCGGCCTTCTGGCCGCTCGCCAGGTCGTATGCCGCGCTCGGGGTGTTGTGCTGGAGGAAGCCCAGCTTGTCCATCCTCGGGGGAAACGCCAGCCACCACCCGGACCCGGGCACCTGGGTCGCGGTGATCTGCCCGAGCACCCGCCCGCTCTCCCCGTCCAACCGGGCGAACCCGCCATACTGCCCCTGCTGGTCGACCGGCCGCACCACCGGCGCGTACGCGGGATTGCCGCTGGGATACACCCGCACCACGGACGGCCGCATCCAGTCCACCATCCCGTCGGACAGCCGCACCGAGAACAGCCCGAATGTGGACGTCTTCTTGCTCCGCTGGTTCGTATAGGGCGCGACATACCCCACCAGCTTGTCCCCGGTGGCCCCGAACGCCCACCCACCGGACAGATCGATGCCCTCACCCAGCGCCTGCTCGATCGGCAGCTGCCACTGCGCCTTGCCGGTCTTCAGCTCGTACGACTCAAGCACCGGATTGGCCGCCAGCCGCAGCACCACGACCCGGTTCTGATCCGACCACTCGACCTCGGCGATCCCGGGCAGCCGCCACAGCATCTTGCCGGTCTGCGGATCCAGCACCACCATCCGCGCCCCCGCCAGCGCCGTGTGCTCCGACAGGCACAGGTAGGGCCCGCACCGCTGCGGCCCGAACGTCGAGTGGACCGGCCTGGCCCACTTCTGCTGCCCGGTCTTCGCGTCCCGCACCGACAGCGTCGCGTTCCATTTGCCCTGCTTGGTGGGATCGACGGCCGCCACCACGGCGTGACCCGCGCTGGTCTCCACGGTCGCGGGCGTCTGCACCCCCATCCCGGGCAGTCGCCCGGCCATCGTGGCCGGATAGGCCCACAACTTCTTGCCGCTGGCCAGATCGAGCGCCACCGTCTCCAGCGTCCCGTCCGGACGCATCGAGGTGGTCGCCGCCACCCCCGCCCCGGTCGACACCCGGCTGACCACGTTCACCTGGGTGTTCTGCCAGGCCGGGAAGGTGGAGGCCGCGTCGCTGCCGGAGCACGCGACCAGCGCTCCATTGGCCAGCAATGCGAGCGCGAGGGCATTAGGCCGGATCATTTCACTCCTCCAGGGGGTGACGGTCCGGACGCGGAAGGTGACCAGACCTAGGCGCTGCCGGGCATCGGCCCATGCCTCCGGCGGAGCAGGGCCGCCCACCGTCCGTGGGGGCCGACCGCTCGGCCGGCGACGCGGGTCGCCGTGACCTCGGTGCCGGGTTCCTCCACGGCCATCGCCGCCAGAAGGTATTGCGAGCCTTCGACGCGCTCGGGTTCCGGTTCTGGCCACAACCCCAACGCGGCGCATACAGACGGTAGCACCGTGTAAGCGGCCTGTAGGTAGCCTCGGTCAGATGGATGGAATCGATCGGGTCCGAACATTTCTGCCGGATATGTCATGAATTCCGGTCCGAGCAGGTCGGCGAAGGCCACCGTCCGCCCGCCCGCCTCGACCACGGCCACGGTCTGCGCGGCCGCGAGCTGCCGGCTCCACCGCCGGGTCACCCACCGCAACGGCTGCGCGATCGGCCGCACCGTCCCCAGATCCGGACATGTCCCGACAACGACTTCGCAGCCCTCCTCCCTGAGCCGCCGCACCGCCTTCTGCAGATGCCGTACGGCCTGAGCCGGCGGCGTCTGCGTGGTCACGTCGTTGGCCCCGATGAAGATCACCGCAATCTCCGGGTGAGCCTGGAGCGCCCGGTCCACCTGCACGGCCAGGTCGGCGGAGGCGGCGCCGGACTGCCCCGCCACGGTCAGCCGGACCGGGCGTTCCGCCACCGCGGCCAGGCCGTTGGCGATGCTCACGCCCGGGGTGTGGGCCGGGGTGGTGGTGCCGAGGCCGACCGAGGTGGAGTCGCCCAGCATCGCCAGCCGGATAGGCTGGCCAGGGAAGTCGGCGCCGTACAGGCCGTCGGACGGCGGGCCGTCCAGGCCGTGGGGCTGGCCGACGATCCGGCGGGCCAGCAGGGCTTCGGCGAAGAGCAGGCCGTAGGCGGCGGCGCCCAGCGCGGTCAGGCCACCACCGCCGACCACGGCCGCAGTGGCGATGCGGCGCGCGGCTCTGACCGCTCCCGGAGTCCAGATCACACCAGCCTCCCCCATATACGGTGTGAGACAGAAACTAGCCGAGTCCTGGCCACCCCCTCGGGACCCCGGCTACCGGCAGGCTGACAAAGCTTCGGCAAAACGCTCCAGTACAAAGGTGGTTCTCGCGGTGCGCGTACACGATTCGCTGATCGAGTTGATGGGCAACACCCCGCTCGTACGGCTGCGCAAGGTTGCGGCGGGCGCTCCCGCCCAGGTTCTGGCCAAGGTGGAGTATTTCAACCCCGGTGGCTCGGTGAAGGACCGCATCGCGGTGCGGATGGTCGAGGCGGCCGAGAAGAGCGGCGCGCTCGTTCCCGGCGGCACGATTGTCGAGCCTACCTCGGGGAACACCGGGGTCGGGCTGGCCATCGTGGCGCAGGAACGAGGGTACAAGTGCCTGTTCGTCTGCCCGGACAAGGTGGCCCAGGACAAGATCGCGGTGCTCCGGGCGTACGGGGCGGAGGTCGTGGTGTGCCCGACCGCGGTGTCGCCTGATCATCCGGATTCGTACTATTCGGTGTCGGATCGGCTGGCGCGGGATGTGCCCAACGCGTGGAAGCCGGATCAGTACTCGAATCCGGAGAATCCGGCCAGTCACTACTATTCGACCGGGCCTGAGCTGTGGGAGCAGACCGACGGGCGGATCACGCATTTCGTCGCGGGCATCGGGACCGGCGGGACGATCAGCGGGACCGGGCGGTTCCTCAAGGAGGTGTCCGGCGGGCGGGTTCAGGTGATCGGGGCCGATCCGGAAGGGTCGGTGTATTCCGGCGGAACCGGGCGGCCATACCTGGTGGAAGGGGTCGGGGAGGACATCTGGCCGGCCACCTACGACACCACCATCTGCGACGAGATCATCGCCGTCTCGGACAAGGACTCGTTCGGGATGACCCGGCGGCTGGCCCGCGAGGAAGCCCTGCTGGTGGGCGGATCGTGCGGGATGGCCGTGGTCGCGGCGCTGCGCGTGGCCGAGCGGGCCGGACCCGACGACATCGTGGTGGTCCTGCTGCCGGACAGCGGCCGCGGCTACCTTTCCAAGATCTTCAACGATGAGTGGATGGCCGACTACGGCTTCCTGTCCACCGCCGACGACGAGGGCATGGTCCGCGACGTACTCAGCCGCAAAACCGGCGTCCTCCCCGAATTCGTCCACGTCCACCCACACGAATCGGTCGGTACGGCTATCGCGATCATGCGCGAGTACAGCGTCTCCCAACTCCCCGTCATGAAGGAGGAACCCCCGGTGATGGCCGCCGAAGTGGTCGGCTCCATCGTCGAACGCGACCTCCTGGACGGCCTCTACCGCGGCAAAGTCCGCGCCGAGGACCCCCTGGGCGACCACATGTCCGCCCCCCTCCCCATGATCGGCTCCGGCGAACCAGTAGCCCGCGCAGTCGACGCCTTGGAAAAAGCCGACGCCGCCGTAGTCCTAGACGACGGCAAACCCATCGGCCTCCTCACCCGCCAAGACCTATTGACCTTCCTCGCAACCCACTAGGTCATAGCACTCTTGGCGCCGGGACGGCGAAAACCGTCACCGGCGGGGAGCGGGGGCGGAAGCCTGGGAACGGTGGGGGAGCGGGGCGGAAGCCCTGAAATGGCGGAGCGGGGCGGTAGCCATGAAATGGCGGAGCGGGGCGGAAGGCCTGGAAACGGCGGAGGGTGGGGCGGAAGCCCTGGAAACAAATCGCCGTGGTTGTGATTCCGTTGGGGCAGCCACGGCGTCGGCGGGGTCGGGCGGAGCCCGAGGGAAATCAAAAGGGTGGGCGGGTGGGAGAACCACGCTGCT
>NZ_JBDPLV010000109.1:0-28398 GCF_039871605.1 Acrocarpospora sp. B8E8
TTCTACGGGAACAACCGAGGCAGCGTGCACCTCACCGTGACCAGAATGCCTGTCGAGGAGCAGCCAACCGTTCCCACTCGCAGCAGGCGAGAACGTGGTCAACAGCAAGCCGTACCCGCCGGTAAAGCGAGGGCGCCTTCGGGAAATCGCCAGGCGGAGTTGGCCGGTGCAGGCCGAGGACGTCGTGCCGGTAAGCAAGGGTAGCCTCTCGTCGAAGGCGCCGTCTCCGGGCTGATCCATGAATATCGCAGAACTGCCTGACGACGACACGAAACCGGAGGCCAGCGGCATGATGAGTTCAGCACCGGAAATGGTCGGATCGAGCGTCATCACGTCGTCGGTGGCCTGATTAACGAATACGAGCGAGTTGGCTGACTAACGAGGCGTCCGGTCATGAACGCGCAGGTCAGCACCTTGGGCTGAATTTTGGCACCCGTCAGGCGCCTCATGAAGGAATTCATTCGTTTGCTTGGGCGAACCATGGCAATATAGATGGTTAGCAGATAGCACTGTGGGTATTTACAGGAATGCGAAGATCGTCCGAACCAGGCACCATGATAAGGACCCACGATGAGTGATCCGACAGTTGTTCGTCCACTAGAGTCTGAAGCTTCTGCTCCCGCCATTGAGGAGCAGGTGCTCGTACAGTTTCCTGAAATCGACATCCCGCCAGCCGACTCCGCTCTGATCGACAGCCCGTCGCTCATGGATCAGCTCATTCGGAATCAAGAAAGTACTCTGCGCTTCCTGAGTGAAGAGATAGCACCAGTGGACGTCGAACAGGTCTCAGTCGACAACCGAGGTCGAGTAGTTATCTCAAATCAGCGGTTCAGAGAGGTTCTCCTCGTAAAACTCAGCACCCCGGCACCGGAGAGCAACAACGGCCTGTGCGGGAACGTTAAATGCCTCACAGATACGATGGAAACGATTGAACAGTAACCAAATGGGAACCTCCATGAGGAAGCTTACCGTCGCCGAGTTCCGCGAAGCATTCGACCCGGCCGCTTTGAATCTATTCATTCTTCCAACCGAGCAGTGTAACTTTCGATGTACTTACTGCTACGAGGACTTCAAACTCGGTCAAATGAAAAGAGAGGTGGTTGCGGGAATAAAGGCCCTTCTGTCCACACGCCTCCCGAGCCTTCGCGCACTAGGGATCTCCTGGTTTGGCGGCGAGCCTTTGCTGGCAATGCCTGTTATAGAAGAAATATCTGAGCATATCCTCAGCCTGAAGGCTAGCGCAGCTCATACGCTCAACTATCAGGCCAGCATTACGACAAACGGCTATCGTCTCAACATCCCCACAGTCCAACGTTTGGTCGAACTGGGCGTCACGGAGGCACAAGTCTCACTGGATGGACTTGCCGAGGTCCATGATCGCACTCGGGTCAGGCGCGATGGAGCTGGGACCTTCGATCGAATCTGGGCAAACCTTCTCGCGATTCGAGACAGCAATATCTCATTCAACGTAATTCTCAGAGTACACTTCTCCCCAGAGAACTACTCTACGCTCAATGAGCTTGTCGCCTCGCTTAACTCTAATTTCTCTGGCGACTCCCGATTCAAAGTGTTCTTTAAGGGAATCGCTCACCTTGGTGGTGCAAACGATCAGAATATCCCCGTATTCTCCGGGGCCCAGGCTCGAAGTGCCAAGGAGGCGCTCGCAGAACTCATAGATACAGGAGTAGTCACACTCGGCGACGTATCGGGCGGAGGAATATGCTACGCAGCTAAACCGAATTCCTTGGTAATTCGATCTAACGGCGTTGTTGGAAAGTGCACTGTTGCGCTTTACGACGAACGAAATGCGATCGGCAGGATAGCTGAAGATGGTGAGCTAGACATTCACCAGGAAATGCTGCGGCCATGGCTTACTGGCTTCCAATCACATGATAGTGGGATGCTAAGCTGTCCGTATGGAGCCATGAGCAAACAGTCGTAAGATTAGGTCGAGGGAGGACGGAATGTCGGACAGGGAAATCATACCAACCCTCGACCTTCTCACTTACCCGAACCCTGAATCCCTGCTGCCGCCGAAAACCCAGGAGGCGTTGACGCAGATTCAAAGCGTGATCGCGTCGCCCAACACTGTAGGAATGGGTATCGCGCATAAAGTACGCCGCGGCGAGGTTTTGGATAAGCTTGCAATCGCTTTCTATGTAAAGCAGAAAAAGGGTGAGCGCGGACTGCGACGCAGCGAACATGTGCCTCGCTGGATCCCGTCTACACTGAACCCTCTCTTCGCTATTGCTACTGATGTGGTGGAACTAGGGGAAATCGTTCCCCAGGCCTCTGTCGCTAGAATTGTTCGTCCGGGTCACAGCATAAGTCATATACTGTCTAGCCCGGGGACCCTTGGAGCCATTGTTGACCTCGGTGGGTCCAAAGGACTGCTAAGCAACAGCCATGTGCTGGCACTCAGTGGAAGAGCACATATAGGAGATGCCATCATTTATCCATCGAGACAAGATGGCGGAGAATCCCCTAACGATGTGGTGGGAAAGCTGCTGAATTTCCAGCGTTTTGCTATCGGGGGAGAGTTTGTTAATACGGCTGATTGTGCAGTAGCCTCTCTGACGCCCGGCTTCACCGGCCAATTGTCTCCATCGATCCTGGGTGTAGGGATACCTACAGGAACCACTAAGCCTACTCGTGGAATGGAAGTTGTAAAACTCGGGAGAACCACCGGGCTGACAAAGGCAATAGTTCGAGACGTCAATTTCCGTTTCGTCATGAACTATCGAGAGGTTGGGCTGGTCGGATTCCGCGATCAAGTCCTTTGCACACTATATAGTAGCGGAGGGGATTCAGGTTCACTCGTGCTCGAATCGAAGACTAAGAAGGCGGTAGGCCTACATTTCGCTGGATCTACCAAGGGTAGCATTTTCAGCCCGATCGATGTGGTCTTGCGGGAATTGGGTGTCCGACTGTTGAGCTAGCCCGACATCGGGTCGTGGTGGAGAACAATGTGGCGACACTGAGAGAAGCGGAGACAGCACGGGACTCCTGGAGTGAGTATTTGCGAATGCTAGGGGCGCATGCTGTTGGCGTGGAACAATATAGCGGAAAATCCAAGCGTATAGAATATGTCGTTGTCGCTTACTTTGTCGATGAGTTCCATGTAGCCCTGCCTCCTTCCCTGGGAATAACGAGGGGCGAAAAGATTACACGTGTTCCTCTGCATGCCCGAGTTGAAGGAGCTTACGAGCCTCAGTAGACGGTCCTTCCTTGATGAAGGCGTCACTGGTGCGCGATTGCGTAGGCTCTGTTAGCCCCGATAGTTCGCGAGTTCGGCTGGCTTCGCCCAGCGTGTCAGCGATGTGATTTGTTGATCTTGGTTTCGGGTTTCCGGGCAGGGGGCCGGGCAATGAGTGCCGGTTCTGCAGGTCACGGGTGGATCGCGTACGGCGTGACGCAGCCCTGACATGCAACAAGACCCCATAGAACGGCGGTCACCACACCAAATCCGATCAACGGGTCTCGTTGCCCGCGCAATCTGCCACGCTGCCCGTCCTGTCCGCCATCGCCACCATCGTCAGTGACGCCGACCAGCGTGAACACTCGGCCGCCGACAACGGGCCAATAATGGATCTGACCGATCTTCGCCACGTCTGGGCGCAAATCCCCGACCCCCGTGACCCGCGTGGGCGACGGCACTCCCTGGTCGTCATCCTGGTGCTGATCCAAGCAGCGATCGTGTCCGGTCCCGTCTCCTACGCGGCGATCCGGCACCGGATCCGAAAGGCACCGCAACCGGTCCCGGAACAACCCGGAGCCCGGCGTCTACCTCGTCCAACGCCACGTCTATGACCGGCCTGGAAACCCTATCGAGCGTGGCCGTCCCGGGTATCTCCAGCCTGCCCACGGCCCCGGCATGCCGCCGGCGACTCTGGCACAGATCCAGCAAGTGGCCGACTTCATCGGCAGAGGCGGCCAGCCCTACATGCCGGCGCAGTGACCGGGCCATATGACCCCGGCCGGGTGCCATACATGATCGGCGGTCCGGACCCGTCGTTGCTCGCGGAGCTGGCGGGGAAGCTCCGCGACGATCCCGAGGTGACGATCCGGCGAATCGTGGGCCCACCGGACCGGCCGAGCCTCCTCGCCGTGGACATGCCCCCGCCCGCGCCGACTTTCCCGGCAACATGCCCACGGTGCTCGCGGTGGCGGCGATCGGCAGGACCGACACGTTTCCTTCCGACAGCGCCCACTCCGACGTGATCCGCCCACCGCAAACCGCCGAGGGATACTTCTCCCCCGCGTTCACCTGTTTCGGGCCCGAGATCGACCTGTGCGCCCCAGGCGTGGCGATCCTGTCGGCGATCCCCCCGGACGAGTACGCGGCCTGGGACGGCACCTCCATGGCCGCTCCCCACGTCACCGGCCTGGCCGCGCTGATCGTGGCCCATCACGGCGACTTCCAGGGCCAGTACAGAACCAGGGACGCCCGGCGGGTCGAGCACCTGTTCGACATCCTCAAATCCAGCTGTACGCCCCTGAACCTCGGCGACCCGTACCGAACAGGAGCAGGGCTGCCCGACGCGATGCGCGCACTCGCGCCCGCGCTCAACGGTGTCGCGGCGCAGTCGCCACTGGACCAGCTCACCCAGGAGATGCTGGCCGCCGGTCTGCTCACCACCTTCACGCAGGACACCACCGCCGTGGCCGCGCTGGCCCGGCTCTACGCCGAGATGGTCGCGGCAGGCCTCATCGGCGCCGGCATGCCCGTCCGGTGAGCGCTACGACACCACCACCTCGCTGCCGCGGCGGACCAGATAGCCGAAACCCAGCGTGGTGAGGAACATCAGGACGCCGTAGACGGCGGCGGGGATGGCGATGGTGGAGTTGTTCAGCAGGGTGGGGCTGAGGGCGATGGTGATGGCCAGCGTGCTGTTGTGGATGCCGATCTCCATGCCGGAGGCGATGGCCTGGCGGCGTTCGACCTGGAACAGGCGCGGGAGCCAGTAGCCGATGGTGAGGCTGATGGCGCTGAACAGGAGGGCGACCAGGCCGACGGAGGCGAGGTAGTCGAGGATGCGGTCGCGTTCCTGGATGATGGCGCCGACGATGACGGCGGCCAGCACGACGGCGGAGAGGATGCGGACGGGCTTCTCCATCCGGTCGGCGAACTCGCGTCGCCAGCGGCGGATGAGCATGCCGACGGCGACGGGGATGAGCACGATCGCGAAGACCTGCAGAACTTTCCCGGCTTGCAGGCCGATGTCCTGGGTACCGCCGACGAAGTGGTCCAGGGACAGGTTGACCACGACCGGCAGGGTGAAGGCCGCCAGCACCGAGTTGACGGCGGTGAGGCTGATGTTGAGGGCCACGTCGCCGCCGAACAGGTGGCTGTAGAGGTTGGCGGTGGTGCCGCCGGGGGAGGCCGCCAGCAGCATCATGCCGACGGCCAGCAGGGGGTCGAGGCCGAGCACGCTGACCAGCCCGAAGCAGATCGCGGGCAGCAGGATCACCTGGGCGAACAGGGCGATCGCCACGGCTTTCGGTCGGGTCAGGACGTTGCTGAAGTCGGCCACGGCGAGGGATAAACCCAGGCCGAGCATGATGAGGCCGAGCGCGGCAGGAAGCAGAATGGTGGTGAGGACCGACTCTTGCATGGGGGAACCCTTCAGGAGCAGGGTAAGCAACCGCTGACTTTGTCTAACAGTTGAGACAACGCCGATCAAGGACGAAGGCCGGAAGGATACTGTCCTGAAATACCGGCATTCTTCCGACATACTTATCCGCCTACCGTGTGATCGGAGGACGGTCGGTAATGCCGGAACGTATAGGGGATTACTCGCTGACCAGCGTGCTCGCGGAGGATGACCACAGCACGGTGTACGCGGCGACCTCACCGGCCGGGGCACGGGTCGCCATCACCCTGTTCAAGACCAGGTTGCGCGACCCGGACGAGTTTCTCACCAGGATCGAGAACCTCCAGTCGGGCCCGGCCTACCACTCCGCCTCGATCGTCGACGCGGGTACGTCGGGCGGCATGCCGTACGTGGTGAGCGAGTTCGTCGAAGGCCCTTCGCTGTCCGCGCACGTCGCCGAGCACGGGCCGCTGACCGGGGCCGCGCTGCACCGGCTGGCCATCGCCACGATGACCGCGCTGGTTCCCGTGCATCAGGCGGGGGACGCGCACGGCGCGCTGCGACCGGCGGCGGTGCTGCTGGGGCCTGACGGTCCCCGGGTCACCGGAGCCGGGCTGGCCAGGGCGGTGGACGAGTCCGCCAAGGACGAGGAGTGGGTGCGGGCCTACACCACGCAGAGGGTGCGCTCGCCCGCGTTCGAGGCGCCCGAGCAGTTCCGCGGCGAACCGGCGGGCCAGGCGGCCGACATGTTCTCGTGGGCGGCCATGATGGCGTTCGCCGCGACGGGCAGGTCCCCGTTCGAGGGCGGATCCCCATCGGCGACGATGAACCAGGTCCTGCACGGCGAACCGGACTTATCCGGATTACCCGAGCCGCCCAGGGACGTGGTCGCCGACTGCCTTGCCAAGGAACCCGGCGCCCGCCCAACCGCGAGCCAGGCGTTGATGCGCCTGGTCGGGCACGCGCCGCTCACCATCGAACGCGACGACATCCCGACGCCCCCACCGGCGCCGGCGCCCCCGCCGCCGAAGCAGCCGCGCAGGTTCGGGCTGCTGATCGGCGCGGCGGCGGTCGCGATCGTGGTGCTGGCGGGCGGCGGCGGGCACGTGATCGCCCGCTCCACCACCCCCGTGACCACGCGCGTGGCGAGCGCGGCCACCGCCCCCGGGCTGAGCACGGTCTCCGCCTCCGCGGAACCCACCCCGCCGCCCGAGCCGACCTCGCGCGTCAAGGTTCCCGGCGTGGACATGACGCTGCTGGAGCACCCGTCCGACGTGACCACACTCACCGCATACCGGAAAGGCGAGGACACCTACGTCAGGAACGGCCCTCTCGGCGAGTTCACGAAACTTCCCATCAAGAACGGCGAACCGGTGCTCTCCCCCGACGGCCGCACGCTGGCCGTCTTCACCCCCGCCGCGGTCGCGTTCACCGGCGACCGGCCGTTCACCGTCTCGCTCGAACCCTACGGAACGACCGAACGCCCGACCTGGTCGAGGGACGGCAAGCAGCTCCTGCTGACCGCCCTGAGCGACGGGAAGCCGTCCGGTTTCGTGCTGATCGACATGGCCACCCAGCGGGCCACCCTGGTGGACACCGACGACGAGACCACCGGCGGCGAGGTCGGCTACGCCTGGCTGCCCGACGGCACCGGCGTGGCGGTCGGTTACCAGCCGGAACGCGACGGCAAGACCGGCCATGGGGTCCGGTTCCGTGGCCTGGACGGCGCCGAACGAAAGGGCATGCACTGGGTCGGCGAGATGTACGGCCGCCGCATGTTCGCCCCCTCCGGCCGGCATTTCGTGACGTACTGCCCCAGCGGCGGCACCTTCTGCGTGTGGGACAGCGCGACCGGCGTGCGCCTGGCCTCCATCGGCATCTTCTACGAAGACGGTTTCCTGAGCGGCTGGTACGACGACGCGCACCTGATCGTGGCCGACCCGCGCGAGAAGACCCACAAGATCGTGGCCATGGACCTGCGTGGCCGTTCCCCCCGTGTCCTGGCCGAGATCTCCGCCAAGGACGACACCGATGATCTGCTGCTGTACTACACCAGGAGCTGACCCACGATGTCCCCCGTTCTCCCGTTGGAACCGCAGGAGCGGCTCGGGCCGTACAACCTGGTCGCCCGGCTGGCCGACGACCGCGTCTTCCTGGCCGAGTCCCCGACCGGCGAGCAGGTCGTGCTGCGGCGGCTGGCCAGGCCCCTGGACAGCAGGGCCAGGGACGCGGTGGCCCGGATCTGGGAAACCGCCGCCGTCGGCACCGCGCACATCCTGGACGTCGGCCGCGACTACGTGGTCACCGAATACGTCCAGGGCCCGACCCTGGAGGAGGAGATCGCCGGCCGCGGCCCGCTGACCGGCACCGCCCTGCACCGCCTGGCCATCGCCACCGCGACCGCGCTGGCCTCCCTGCACCGCGCCTCCCTCCACCACGGCCGGGTCCGGCCCAGCAAGGTCGTGCTCGGCTCCGACGGCCCCCGCCTGCTCAACCCCGACCGGACCCGGCCGGTCACCGCGTTCGACGAGGACCGGTGGCGCCGCCCGGAAGAGGAGGAAGGCCCCGCCGCGGACGTCTTCGCCTGGGCGGCCGTGGTCGTGTTCGCCGCCACCGGCAGCCCGCCCTTCGACGCGGACGCCGACCGCCGCCGCTCGTACGGCGCGGCCGACCTCGGCCCGATGACCGGCCCGCTGCGCGACCTGGTGGCCGACTGCCTGGCCGAGGAACCGGACGACCGGCCGGCCGCGGAAGAGGCGCTGCTCCGCCTGCTCGGCCACTCCGGCACCCTGGACACGGCCATCCCGGACGGCACCGCACCCCGGACCGCCCCGTCCCCCGCCCGGCGGACCCGCTCCCGGCTGCCGCTGCTGATCGGCGGTGCGGTGGCGCTCGCGCTGGTGGCCGGGGCGACCGGCTACTTCGCCACGCCGCGCACCCCTCGGACGGTCACGGTCGCCGCCCCCACCCCCACCTCGCCGGTGGCGTCGGCTCCCTCGGTCCGTCCCCCCACCCCGGTCCCGACGACCGGCCTGTCGGCGATCAGCCTGCCCGACGACGTGGGCACCGTCTTCGAGCACCCCGACGACCCCATCCGGCTCTCGTCGTTTCAGATCACCACGGCGGACGACCAACGCATTCCGTACGCGAGAACCGGCCAGGGATACACCAAGACCGGCGACCACTACGACCTGTCGGTGGTCTCCCCCGACGGCCGCTGGCTGGCCAAGATGAACGAGTTCTACCTGGCGCGGCAGAACCAGATGGACATCACGTTCACCGACCAGAAGAGCGGCGCCACCTTCACGCTGCCCACGGTGAACTCCCCGGCCACCGCCCACTACCCCGTCTGGTCCCCCGACAGTCGCATCCTGCTGCTGAGCCTCTGGTACACCGAAGACCCCGACAAGACCTACCCGACCGGCTTCATGAAGATCGACCCCGTCACCCGCAAGACCACGGTGGTCGAGACGTTCAACCGCGACGACATCGCCCAGTTCCTCGCCCTGTCCGCGAACCTCCGCACCGAGTCCATGGCCGCCTACACGTGGACCCCCGACGGGCAGGGCGTCGCCTCCGCCTACCTCACCCCTCTGGAGACGTTCGGCCTGCGGCTGTTCGACACCGATGGACGGGTGCTGCGGAGCATGCACTGGGTGGGCAGGGTCTCCGGGCAGGACTGGTTCTCGCCGTCCGGCGACCTGCTGGTGACCACCGGCTGCGAGACGAGATTCGCCGCCTGCGTGTGGGACGCGGGCACCGGCGAGCGGCGCGGCAGCGTGCCCGCGCACGAGGGCCAGAACCTGCTCGGCTGGTTCGACGAGACGCATCTGATCACCGCACGGAAGGACGGGGACACCTACGTGGCCGAGGTAGTGGACATGACCGGGAAGACGGTCCGGGTGCTGGCCGAGCTGCACAGCCGAAAGGGCGGGGTCAGCCAGCTGTTCTTCACGCCGAAGTAGGCCGCGTGGAGCCGAGGGAGATCGGCGGCTACCCGATCGTGCGCACGCTCGGGGCCGGCGGCCAGGGGGTGGTCTACCTGGCGGACGCGCCGGACGGGCGGCAGGTCGCGATCAAGGTGCTGCACTCGGTGTCCGACACGACGGCCGTGAGCCGGTTCCTGCGCGAGGCCGAGGTGCTGCCGGAGGTGGCGTCGTTCTGCACCGCGCAGGTGCTGGAGACGGGTACGGCGGACGGCGTGCCGTACATCGTCAGCGAGTATGTGGACGGGCCGACCCTGCACCAGGCGGTGCGGGAGCGGGGGCCGCTGCGCGGGGGCGAGTTGCGGCGGCTGGCGACGGGGACGATGACGGCGCTGGTCGCCATCCACAAGGCCGGGGTGGTGCATCGGGACTTCAAGCCGGGCAACGTGCTGCTGAGCCGGGACGGGCCGCGGGTGATCGACTTCGGTATCGCGTTCACGGTGGGGATGGAGGCGACGTCGGCGGGGCCGCTGGGGACTCCCTCGTACATGTCGCCCGAGCAGCTCGCCGATGAGCGGCCGGGGCCGGCGGCGGACATGTTCGCGTGGGCGTCGACGATGGTGTTCGCGGCGTCGGGGTATCCGGCGTTCGGGGCGGATACCCTGCCCGCCGTGCTCAATCGGATCATGCACGCGGAACCGGATCTGGGCGGGCTGGACGGTGATCTGCGGGGGCTGGTCGCCGAGTGTCTGGCCAAGGATCCTGGTGCGCGGCCCAGGGCGGAAGAGGTGTTGCTGCGGCTGCTCGGGGCCGGTCCGGCGGCGCGGCCGCGGGTGCGGTGGTGGCGGGTGGCGGCGGCCGGGGGGATCGCGCTGGCGGCGGTGGCGACGACGGTGGCGGTGCTGCGGCTGAACGCGGCCCCGGCGCAGGTTCCGCCCGCCGTGGTGCCGCCGACGGTCGCGTTGCGGCTGTCGGGGGCGCCCGCGCGGGACACCAGGGAGATTCGGGTGCCGGAGCTGAAGGCGGTCTTTCACGAGCATCCGTCGGATCCCGTCAAGCTGGCGTCGTTCCTGGTCAGGGAGGGGGTGTTGCGGGAGCCCGCGTATGTGCGGACGCCGGGGAAGGAGACATTCGAGCGGCTGGAGGAGTTTCGTGATCCGGTGGTTTCGCCGGACGGGCGGTTCGTGGCATCCATCTACCGGTACAACAGCACCGTGGGGGCTGCGGCGAACGACGTGCAGTTCACTGATCGAGAGACGGGCGAGAGTTTCTCGGTGCCCGCCGCCGCGAAGCCGATGCTGATTCGGCAGCCCGTCTGGGCGGACGACAATCGGCGGCTGCTGCTGACCTTGCACCAGTCGGACAAGGTGCGCGGATTCGCGATCGTGGACATGCTGGCCAGAACTTCGACGACCGTCACCCTCGATCTGGACGGCTACCAGAACTTCAGCTGGGCACCCGACGACACCGTGATGGCCGCCACTGCCGACGGCCTGCACTTCCACCGCCTCGACGGCAGCGAGTCACGCACCCTCGACATGCTCCGGGTGGTCAATCCATCAGCCGCTGGCTTCTCCCCATCTGGACGTCTCACCGCAGCACTGTGCGCCAAACCCGCCCGCTCGGTATGCGTGGTGGACACCACCACAGGCGAGCAACGCTCCCGCTTCCCCCTGCCCACAGGCGCACACCTCTGGACCTGGTTCAACGAGGACCACCTCGTCATCTTCAACAACACCCCAGACCCATGGACCGTCACCATCGTCAACCTCACCGGCCAAACCATCCGCCCATTAGCCGAAATATCCGGCACAGACGACACCTTCTGGCTCCTCCATTGGAGCCAGCGTTAGAACACCCAACCCCGCGACTCCCTGGTGCCGACGCCGCAAGAACCACCTTGCGTAAACGGATCCGGACAGCGACGAGTAACCCGGCGTCCTCCTAAGACCCTCGGCCTGCTCCTTGGTGAGGGCCCGCCGTTCGGGATGCAGCCCGCCCCGCTCGCGCGCCACCACCGTCGCCGACGGCATTTTCGGTGAACAAGAACCCCTAGCGACTGCTGCAGCCCTCTTTGGCGCCGGTACGGCGAGGACCACCACCCACGTAAACGGCGTCGGATAACGGCGAGCGACCCGGCGATCTGCACGTACTACGGGTGATCGACGAGACGCTCGTCGGCCCCGGGCACCTGGCACTTAGTCCTGGGCGGTGTCGATGACGTCGCGTTCGGCGTATTCGACGTCATCGATTTGGTTCAGGGTGGTCAGGGCTGAATCGACGTCGACGTCTGCGGGGATGCGGAGGAGGGCTCGGCCGTGTGGGGATACTCGTTCCACCTGGCAGCCGGGGACGGCGGCGCGGAGACGGTCCACGCGGAGGCGTAGGTCCTCGGGGTCCGGGGAGCGGCTGAGTTGCACGATCACACGGGTTGTCATGGTTCTTCCAGCATAGGCGAGTGCGGTGGAAGGGATCTGGGGGTGCTGGGCTCGGAGCAGGGCGGTGCCGATTCCGGCCAGGCCCAGGAACAGGCTCGGGTTCTCGTCGCCGCCGGGGATTCCGCATGGCCATGAGCCGTCGCCTACGAGATCGATGGCGATGGCGGCGGCGTCGCGGGCCGCCTCGCGGAGCGCTGGCTGGCCGAAGATGGTCGCGGCGTCGAGGAGGAGTTCGATCGCGCCGGACAGGCCGTGGCAGAGGGACAGATCTGGTTTTCCGTTGGCCATGGCGGCGATCAGGCGGAGTGCCGCGTCCACCGCGACTCCGGCCTCGGCGGCGTAGATCTGGTGTCCGGTCACGTCGTACTGCCGGAGCCTGGCCTGGCCGATTCCGAGCGCGCCGTGACACCAGTAGACCGGCCAGGAGTGCTTTTCTCGCAGGTCCGGCCAGTTGCCTTGGTCGGCGGAGAACCAGGCGCGTTCGAAGTCCGCTGCTTCGGCGGCCAGGCGTAGGCCGTCCGGTTTGCCCCATTCGGTGAGGGCGAGGGCGACGCCGGAGGCGCCGTGCGCGAGGCCGCAGAGTGGGGGTGTGTCGATATCGGATGGCCAGCAGGTGCCGCGTACCGGGCCCGGGCGGGCGTCGTCGATCAAGCTCTGGGCAAGAGTGTCGGCGGTTGTCGCCGCGAGTTCGGTCTCGGGGCCGCTTCGGGGCAGGTGGAGCAGGGCGAGCAGGGTTCCGGCCCGGCCGCAGATCAGGTCGACCGCCTGAGGGATCCGCTGGCAAGTCAGGCGGGTGAGGCGGGTTGCGGTTTCCATCAGGCGGTCGTCGGCCAGGAGTTCGGCGGCTTCGAGAGTGGCGGTGGCGACGCCTGCCGTACCGGACAGGAGTGCGCCGTCCGGGCGGGTTCGTCTGACCCAGTTGGCGGCGTGAGCCAGGGCGCCGCGGGCTGTGCGGGCTGCCTCGGTGTCGCCGCTGATCGCCGCATATCGGGCCAGGTAGAGACCGATGCCCGCTGTGCCGCCGTAAAGATCGCCGTCGACCGCGCGGTAGACGACCGTACCCTCGCCGGAGGGTGACGGCACACATTCGTCGCCGAACCAGGTGGCATGCTCGCCATCCCAGAGCGCCTCTTTGACCAGCTTCTCCGCGATCACGAGGACACCCCGAGCAGGTGCGGACGAACCGGATCGATTCCAGCGGCCTTGAACCCGTTCACGATCGCCTGAGTGACGACCGTGGGATCACGACGCGCCTGAGGCGCCATTTCCCGCCATATCCGCTCAAGCACCTGACACCTCGCCGCGCCAAAACTGTCCCCGTCGAGCGACCCTTCCGCCTGCCCAACCCCCGGCGCGATCGCCGCACAGAATCGCGGCCGTGCAGGTCGCAACACATCACACAATTCCCGGACAGCCGCCCGCAGCTTCCCATCCAGCGCCACCGCATCAGGCGCACCCAAATACAACACGATCGCATCAGCCCGCCCCCCATGCTCCAGCGGCGTCTTGAGCTGGTACGAAACCCCACGATGCTTACCCAACAACCCCGTGAGAACCTCAACCGCCCGAGGCGCATCATCCGGGCCCACATTCAGATATGTCCGCATCAACCGATCGGCCCCCGGCGGCGGCCACTCCCCCTGCCGCGTGTACCAAAACCCATGCTCAGCGTCACACCAGGTCCAAGCCGCCCGCGCCAACAGCGCATCCCCCTCCCGCGCCGCCAACCCAGGCCGAGCCGGTACGACATACGCCCCTCGCGCCAAATACCTCCTGAACTCCCCCTTACACGCGACGACTCCCCCCATGCCACCCACCGATTCCACCCGCCACCCACCCACGAACCGGGTGGCGTCAGCATGCGTGGCATCGAGAACCCCAGCCAGGTTGACATCTACCGGCGTAGGCCCACCGACCCTCACGGGTAGCGGCGTCATCGCCAGATACCAGGAGTAAAGCGCCTCCTCCACATCCGGCTTATCGGCAGGGAAGCCCGCCAGCAGCGCCCCCGCGCGGGGAATGTCGGGATGAATCACCCTTCGACCTCCCGAGACCAGATCTTCCATTCACGAATGCCGAGAAAACTCACCCAGCCACCGCCTACATCCACCGAAGCCGCCGACCAGCTCCCCCGTGGGGAAATACCGGGATAAAGCCCACGGCTACCTCCAGCGTCCGCCGAGGCGCACGACCGCCCACCCCACACGGAAATATCGGGATAAATCACGAAGCCACCTCCTGCGTCAGAACCTCTCGTGCCAGTGCCCGGTGGCGGGCGACTTCGGTTGTGGCGTCGTCCAGCCAGGTGGTGAGTTGGAGCGCCCGTACCAGCAGGCGGCAGGCCACGAATGCGGCCAGGTGCGGAAGGTCAACTGGTCGGCTGGTGGCGTACCCGTCGAGGAAAGCGCGGATCGTGGTCGAAGGGGGGTGGATGCTGGCGCCGGAGCTGAGGTACTCCTGGATTCCTCCGGCTATGTCCCAGCGGGAGTCGCCCGCCCCGGCGGATTCCCAGTCGATCAGGACGGCGTCGCCGCCGGGGCGGATGAGGACGTTGCTGAATCGGATGTCGCCGTGGACGGTGGTGTCGCAGGCCCAGGCCGTACCGACGGTGGAGAGGGCGGTGCGGTGGGCGGGGTCGGCGAGGATGTCGGCGGTGAGGGAGCTGAGGCGTTCGTGGCGGTTCAGGACCGGGAGGCGGGCCGGGCCGTCGAGGTCGAGCAGCCAGGGGCGGGCGGGTTTCAGCGGTAGACCGGCCGCCAGGTGGTGCCAGGCGCCGAGCGTGCGGCCGAACACCGTGGCCCAGCGCGGGTCGAGCGGATCGTGCGGCGCGGCGAGCCGATCCAGCCGCCGCGCCGCGATCACACCTTCCAGGACGAGCAGCCCCGCGTCGGGATCGTGCAGCTCCAGCCGGGGCAGCATGGCAGTGCCGCCCGCGACCTGATAGAGCGCGATCTCCCGTTCCGGCTCGCCCTGGCCGCCCTCCCGCGGCGTGCCCACATCCTTGACGGCGAAGCCCTGGCCGTTGCCGAGTTCGACCAGGATGACACCGTTGGACTCGGAGACGTCACGCGCGCTGAGGCCGTAGCGGTGCACGTCGGCGGCGCGCACCAGGCCGCTGTCGAGCAGCAGCCTTACGGCCCGGCGGGAGAGGCTCATCGGGGTCAGACCTCGTGAACTTCGCCGTCGTCGTCCACGTAGAACCAATCGCCTTGACTCGCGGACGACTCGCCCGACACGCGGCGCTCCAGTTCCTCCAGCCGTCCTACGATCTCGTGCAGGACCGGATCGACCGGCGGACGAACGGGGATGTTCGGGTCGCACAGCTCCGACCTGCAGCCCAGGCTCGACTGGCAGCCGTCGACCACCGACGGGCAGCGCAAGCCGCTGACGCAGCCCGTGCCGAGCCGCGTCGTCTGGCACAGGATCGGCAGCCTCGACGGGCAGTTGACCTGCAAGAAGGTACGGCAGATGGTGAGCGTGGACGGCTCGCACAGCACGATCCGGCTCCGGCACGGCCCGATCCTGGTAACCGGAATGATGAGATCACCGCAGGTCAGCGCCGCCCGCGCGTCCACCCGCCCGTGGCCCCAGCTGTTGTCGAACGCCGCCGCCCCGAGCTTGACCGCGCTGTCCTGCAAACATTGCTTGATCTTGGCGTTGGTGTGGCCGGGATGTCTGCTCCACATCAGCGCCGCCAGCCCTGTCACCAGCGGCGTCGCCATGGACGTGCCGCTCAGCGAGCCGTAGTTGAGCGGCAGCGTCGGGCTGACACTGTAGGTCGGCAGCGTGGACAGGATGTTCCGGCCCGGCGCGACGACCGTCACCTCGGGTCCTATGTTGGAGAAGCTGGAGATCACGTCACCCGGATCGGTCGACCCGACCGCGACCACACCCGGAATGCTCGTCGAGTACGCGGCCGGCCAGATCACCGGCCCTCCGTTGTCGTTCCCGGCGGCGGCGATCACGAGCATGCCGCGGTCGGAGGCGTACTGGCAGGCCTGCTGCTTGGTGTTGTTCGCCGGGCCGCCGCCGGAATAGTTGATGACCGCCTTCAGCCCGCGCGCCACCGCGTAGTCGGTGATCTCCTCGACCGCGTCCGCGAAGTCCGCCGATCCGCCGTTCCCGCTCGCGTCCAGGGTCCGGCAGATGTAGACCGGCGACCCCCAGTTCATCCCCGCGACCCCCGTCGCGTTGTTCCCCGCCGCCGCGGCGATCCCCGCCACATGCGTGCCGTGCCCGTTCAGGTCCCGCGGTGTCCCCCCGTCCACGAAGTCCGTCCCGAGCGTGATCCTCGCCGCGTCCCGGAGATCGTCGTGATCGAGCACGTCCGCGCTCATCGAGATCCCCGAGTCGATGATCCCGATCAGCACGTTGCCCGCGCCCGTCTCCAGATCCCAGGCCGCCTCCGCGCCCACCGCGGTCGGCCCCCACTGCTGCGCGAACCTCGGATCATTCGGCACGATCTGCGCCCGATCTACGACGTCCGGCTCCACGTACTCAATAGCGGACGTCGTCTCCGCGACCCCCACATTCGCCAGCACCGTGTCCGCCGCCGACTCCGCCTCCGGCAGCAAGACCACGAGCCGGCCGGTCGCGCTGGGCCCTCGTATGACGGTGGTTCCCTCCGGCAGCGCCGCCAGCGCCGCACTCACCCGAGCCGCGACCCCCTCCTCGCCAGCGACCTCCTCGCCAGCGGCCCCTTCCGCCAGCTGCACAATGAGCCGCCGCGCCACAAACCGCACCGCCTCATCCCGGAACTCCCCCGCCACCACCTCAAGCCCCGTGTTCTCCGCGGGATTCTCCTCCAGCATCGCTACCCCTCCTCCACCGCCAGGTCGCTTTCGACCGTAAGCAGAGCAATGCGAAGCGTCACCCCGGGAATGTCCCTAGTCCCACCTGTCTCCGACCCAGGGTCGCCAGCCTCATATCGGGGTCAGAGCCACGTCCAGGTCTCGCTCCTGGGCCAACCGCTGGTCAAGTCGTCAGCCTCTTATCGGGATCAGAGTCAGCCGCATCGGGGAGAGCTTCGCCGGTGATACGCGTGAATCGAACTGAAGTAGATTGCCGGGTTAGGGTGCGGGTCCCTCGATTCCGGGTCGGCATCCATCCCGCCAGACAGACGCAGGAGATCACCCGTGACCATCGCCGCAGCGCCCACCGTCCGCCTGCTGCACGGCGCCGACATGCCGCAGCTCGGACTGGGCACCTCCCCCATGGGCAACACCCAAACCGAACGCGCCGTCGCCACCGCGATCGAGGCCGGCTACCGCCTGATCGACACCGCCGAGGCCTACGGCAACGAACTCGGGGTCGGCCGCGGCATCAAAGCCTCCGGAATCGCCCGCGAGGAGCTGTTCATCACCACCAAGTTCGACCGCCACTGGCACGGCCGCGACCTCGCCGCCCAGGGTTACCAAGCCAGCCTGGACCGCCTCGGCCTGGACTACGCCGACCTGCTCCTCATCCACTGGCCCAACCCGCAGCTGGACCGCTACGTCCAAGCCTTCCAGGGCCTGGCCGACCTCCTGGACGCCGGACGCCTCAAAGCCATCGGCACCTCCAACTTCAAACCCGCCCACCTGGACCGGATCATCACCGAAACCGGCGTAGTCCCCGACGTCAACCAGATCCAACTCAGCCCCGCCGTCACCCGCGACCAGTCCCGCGCCTACCACCGCGAACACGGCATCGTGACCGAGTCATGGTCCCCCCTGGGCGGCCAGGGCACCCCCGTCCTAAACCAGCCGGTCATCCTCAACATCGCCAAAGAAACCAACCGCACCCCAGCCCAAGTCATCCTGCGCTGGAACATCGAACTCGGCCTCGTCACGATCCCAAAGTCGGCCGACCCGCAACGGATCCGCGAGAATATCCACATCTTCGACTTCACCCTCACCTCACAACAGATCGCCGCCATCTCCGCCCTCGACCACGGCGAATCAACCGCCGTGGATTCCGACAAGTTCGGCCACTGACCCAGGACTTCGCCGGTTCGTCCTGGTCGGCTACAGGGTTCACGCGACGACACCACCGCTTCGACTAAACCAACGACCGATCAGCCTGAGGCTTCGAAGTCAAGATCGCTGGGACTCCGTGACCCGGTCCGCGCGCATAGCGTCGGTTGGAGCCGCGATGAGACGAATCGATGGTTATCGGTGCAGCGTGGCCGTTGGAGGAAACTATCCAGGCCACGACAGGGACGTTGAGAGGAACGCCGCCTTTGTCATCACAGTGCAGTTGCCATTTTTCCCAAATATGGCAGCCATGATGCGTTCCGCTAGCTCCAAGGGGAGATATCTTCCCACTCATTCACCCGCCGCAGCCTACCGAGTTTTGGACCGAGCAGTCCCTGATCGTCGGCAAGGTCGGTGAACCCAACATGCCAACGGTCGGCGACCTACCGATATTTGCCCATGGCGGGGTCGGGCTCCCAGCGAGGACGGCCAGGGGCTTTACGCATGCCTATCTTCGGGCCATCGCCACGGCCTCGCTACGCAGGCAACTGATCATTACCGAGGACTCAATGACACTCGACTAGAGCCGACCTGTAACCAGCCCCATGTCCAACTCTGGGCCGTGGGACCGGAGCGACCCACCCGAGTCATTCGTAGCCCTGCGTCTCATCGAGAAATATTTGCCACGCCGTTTTATCCCGATCGACCAGGGCGTCGTGATGCCCTATATCACGAATCAACGTGGGATACCCCCAGAGAGCCCGGACGGCACTTCCCTCGATGCCGACCGTCGCGAACTCCCAGTCGTCGGGAATCGATCCATCGACCACTTCGAAGAGCTCGATGGGCTTCCAGTTCGGCCGATCGTTGTCATCGACGATCAGCACTGTCAACCCGGTCGCCCACAGGGCCATCGCCCTCGCCGCGTACTCGCGCCCAACGGTGACGTTGAATCGCGAGAACCGCGTGTTCCCGGAACCCGCCAGCGTACGAGCAGGCAGATCGCTCCCGGTGGTTCCAATACAGAAAAGCCTCAACTTAGCCCATCCGTCCTTGAACTTGAAGTCGGCTACCTCCCCAGTGTAGGTGTTACGCACATAGTGAATTTCAACCCCGTTGATTTCCATCTCCATCTTTTTCCAGCCATCCTCGGCAGGCCATCGCGGATCCTTCATGATAGTAGGGAGTTCCGTCCCGTACTCAGGATATTCTTTCGCATATTCCATTTCACCCTCGCCCCCCAACAAATCACCGCTATCTCCACCCTCGACCACGGCGAATCAACCGCCGTAGACTCCGACCAAGTTCGGCCACTGACCTACCTGAACAGAACTCACCCCCGCAAACGACGGGCGGGAAGAACCGCTACATCGCCTTCGTTCCGCTGAGCGCGCGAAGCCTCTATTTCTCCAGCTCCTGATGCACGGCCGATTCGACATCCGCACCCGCTGAGCACGCGAAAGCCTCTAGTTCTCCAACTCCTGATGCACCGCCGATTCGACATCCGCACCATGTGCCATGGCGCCAAGGACGGCGCGAAACAGCCGGCCCGTCGTCTGGAAGCTTCGCGGCGAAGACGAGAGCTCGCTGTAGACGCCGCGGTCTACCCGGAGAGAGCCTGCCGGCACATCGAATCCGGACGGCTGCTCCAGCAAGCCGGAGAGAAGCGGCCTGGCGAATTCCATCGGCAGGCCAGCCCTTGTCGCTGGGGCTTGCAAATCGGCCTCGACATCCGCGGAGACGTGTAGGTCGATAACAAGAGAGCCGCCTTGATCTGGTGTGAATTCACCACCGACCAGTGCATACGGCACCGTGCCAAAGAACCTCTTCAACTCCACCAGAGCCCTGATCGGTGCGATCGAATCGCGCGACTCCCGCGGCTGAGTAGAAGTAAGAAAGTCAATCCCATCGAATCTGGCAGACGGACGATCGCGTTCGATGACCACACGATAACGCCGATTTTCTATCGTCATCCTCACGGGAGTCCCCAAGCATCACGCCAAGGTCTGCTGAACCATTCAGAATGCTAGATGATCGGCGACGGACCGCCGGCCTCCGAGCGCTCCAAGAACTGGGAGCCCGTCGTTGCCCGCGTAGATGACCGGCTGTCTCGGCACGTTGCTGGTGGCCGCTCCGGCCGCCGAGACCACGATGCCGTTCTGGGTCGTCTTGAACCACGCCTCGATGGACAGCCGGGCGACGGTGTTCTGCGGGAGCAGTACCGAACCGGTGGCGGTCGAGATCGCGGTGTCGGTGCTTCCGCCGAGCGCGCCCGCCTGGCATCTTCACACCGCGCGAGGGGAGCCATCGGCGTGTGCAGCGTCGGCTACATACGCTGGTCCACGACCTTTGGCTTCGTCTGCTCGGTGCTCAGGTACGGCTGCGCCAGCGAGCATAAGAAAACCCGGCCCACAAGGAGCCGGGTGGTATGTGCTTTCAGCCTATCAGGTGAGCCCGGAAACATGCGGCCAATCGTCGTCACCAGCCCGACGGCCGGGTGTAGGCACCGACGATCGCGGAGAGTTGGCACTTCATGAGATCCCCCACGGTCAGTTGGTACCACCAGTGTCGTCCCACACCATCGGAAGCCTGTCCACGCAACGCGCCCGCGAGGTAGTTTCCGCTGGGGTTGACTACTCCGACCGGGACCCGCCGACGAGCCTGTTCGATGGGAAAACGCAGATCACTGTCGTTGGAGAAGACAACCGCGGCATCGATGACGCCGGTAAAGACGTCGAGCAGGAGATGTGAGGCCACGTTCACGTCGGAGCCCTTCTCCTCGCGGTAGGCGTACGAGATCATGAAGCTTGCGTCCGGCACGGGAGCACCGGAAGAGTCGCAGACTTGTACCGGCCAGGCGGAGCGCGCGAGCACAGGTCGACCCGTTCGATCCCGTAGAGCCAGCGGCGCGTACTTCACTCGGGAGACGTAGTAGCCGAACTCGATGTGATCAACGCTGCCGCTGGCTCGCAGGGCATTGAGGTAGACACTCTGGTCACGCTGGCCGTCCGGATTCTCCGCTCCATCGATACGGGCGGTGCAGTACACAATCCGCTCGACGTGTGCGCCATGCCAATTGGTCCGCCGGGCGACCAGATCGGTACCCAGCGTACGAAGATCGAGCCAGCGCCAACCTGGCGTGCCCCGCCCACACAAACCCCGAGCCCCGTAATAGAGGTTGTAACCGTCCACGTAGATTCCGACCCGCATGTGGGCGACCGTACCCGAATCGCCTACTTTCCGTAGTCGAATCTAGACAAGATGTCAGCTCACCCGGGAATACCCCTAGTGCCACCCCTGGATCAGCGGATTCGGGCTGCCCTTTCCCGGACGCGCGAACTGTCCGGGGCGAGCCGCTGGGCCAGTTCGATGGCGGTCCGTGCCTCGTCGGCGCGGTCCAGTTCCATCAGTGCGATGGCACGGGCCGAATGCACGTCGGCCTCGTCCTCGGATTCGAAGGTGTGGCCGAGTGCCTGGTCGAGATCGAGGAGCGCGCGGTCATAGAGCCTCAGGTCCACTCTGACCTGGCCGCGGCCGGCAAGGGCTCGGCCGGTGGAGCGGCCGGTGGCCAGCGCCTGGGTGAAGAACGCCTCGGCGTCGGCCGGGGAACCCAGGTTCCACAAGGCCTGGGCGTAGCCGATGAGCGCCTCGGCATCCGCGCGGTGACGCTCCACCGCCTGCCGGTATAGGTCGGCCGCAGCCTGATGATCTCCACTGCTGGCCAGCACGCTCGCCAGCGCGGACATCGATTTCGCGGTGGACACCTGATCGGCCAGGGACTCGAAGCCGTTGAGCGCCTCCCGGAAGCTCTCTCCGGCTGTCCGCAGATCACCTTCGATCAAGGCGATCTCGCCGTGCAGCGCCATCGCCTGAGCCTGCCTGCGGGTGTCTCCATCGGCCGCGAACCGGGACGCCGCGACGGACGCCAGCCGCCGTGCCCCGGGAAAATCACCAGCACCGAACGCGCTCTCGGCCGCGACGGCGAAATCCGTTGGCCGTATCTCATCGGGCTCGCCGGGGCGCGGGACCGCGAACCAGGCCGCGTTGGACCGGCGGACCGCGTCGATCATCAGATCCTGGCTGAGCTGATACCAGGTGCTCCGCAGGCGAGTACGTGCCGTCAGCACGTGCCGTTCGGCCAGCGCGTCGGCCAAGGCGTCAGCCAGGGCGTTCGGCATGTCCGCAGTGCTGGCCAGGCCGCGGAGTCTGGTGCCGCGAGTGCCGTGCTCGATGATGAAGGCGGACTCGATCCACCGCCGCACACTGTCCTCGGAGATCCCGGTCTCCAGCGCGGCCGCGCGCACGGCCCGCTCGTAGAAACGTGCGATCGCGGGGCGCACGTCGAGTGTGGTGGCCTGGTCGGGGTCTTCCCAGAGCTCGGAACAGACGATCTGCAGGTGCAACGGCTCAACCAGCGGAGTGGTGATAGTGGCAGTGTTACCGAGCGGGTCGGTGTAGGTGCTGGCGCGCAGCCGATCGATGATCTCGCGCACCGTGTCCGGCGCCCATTCGTGTGAAGTGCCCCTGGTCGGCCCCTGAATGGCTTCGGTCGCCGCCGGTTCGTCGAGCGCGTCCAGCCGCCGGTAGGTGAAGGGCATCCGGAACAGGCTCTCGCAGGCCGTCACCGAAGCCAGGTGCTCGTCCCGGACCAGCAGAAGCAAGTTGAGCGCAGGAATCGCGCGAAGCGCGTCGGCCAGTTGGCTCAGCAGGCCGGTGCGCTCGGCCAGCCTGGTGGGAAAGGCGGCGAAGACCTCCTCGAACTGGTCGATCGCCCCGAGTAGCCGGCCTGCTGGTCCCAGGCCGCTAGCCCGGTCGGCGAGGAACTCCGACACCGTGCTGCCGGACCGGGGCAGCACGCCACCGGCCCAGTCGCTCAGCACGGTGTAGACGTAGGCGTTGTGCGGCGGCGCTGCGAGCGGGCGGGCCGGCAGCGAGATCCGGCTGGGCGGCAGCGTGACCACCTGGAGTTCCTGCTCCATTGGCGGCAAGACACCGGCATTGAGCAGCGACGTCTTACCCACCGCCGCGGAACCGTGCAGGACGGTTACCCGATCGGCCAGCCAATCGGACTGCACGCTGCGCGCCTCCGCCTCGCGCCCGAAAAAGAGCCGGGCTTCCGACCGGAGGAACGGACGGGGACCGACATACGGTGAACCATTCATCTCTCCTCCGCGAGCCGCTCTTCGAGTTTGGTGGTGAATTGCTCGAGCGACATCCAGAAGATCTGGATCTGCTGGCGTCCCAGCCGCCGTTCCAGATAGTCGCGGACGCTGGCTTTCCGCCGGATCGCCGGATCCAGTTGCAGGCACACATGGGTGCTGCGCTGACCGTCGTGCAGGCCGAGCATGAGCGACTTGAACAGCGTCCAGAATGTGCTGTCCCGCAGGCTGTAGCCGACAAACAGCAAGGGAGCTCGACGCAGTCGGGCCCGCACGTACGACGGAATGATCGAGGAACGGTCGTCGGCGGGGGTCAGCCCCTTGCGCATGCCGTCTCGGACATGCTTGACATGGAAGTCGATGTAGTCGTCTTCGGTCAGCACCATCGAATGCGGAATGGTGTAGCGGCCATGGATGTGGAAAACCAAAGGCTGCTGACTCGTGGGTTGGCGCTCGGGAAGCGGGGGCCGGCGCTCGTCGTCATCGTCCGCCCCGGAGGAGTACCACGGACTCACGTTCCAGGATGGGCTTTTCCCTTTACGCCGAAGCGCTTCCACCATGAACCCGTCATAATTGGTGGTCAGATAAAGCGGCAGGTCACAACGGGCCAGCAGGTGGTGGATATCCAGCTGATCCGTGGTCAACGCGGCCTGCGTGAAAACGGTCCTGGCCAGCTCGCGCTTGAGACGGTTCGCGTCATGCTGGAACTCCATCACCACCGCGTACTGCATCACCCCGGCTAGATTATGCACATCCGGGTACGGGTACCGGATACGTTCCGCCCAGTGCTCGGCCAGCGCTGTACCGGTGGGAAGTCCTTGGCTCACGCCTGCGCCGAGAAAAGGGACACACACTTTATCGGCTACTGAGCCGACCAAATTACGCCAGTCCCTTTCGCTACGCCCGCCCAGGGATCTTGTATGGCCCACGCCCCGCACCGTCCCGCCCACCCCATTATCCCGAATGATAGTCGTAAATATCGGCATATTGGGGGTTGCGTCAACAGCGCTAAAGTGAATCATCTCGCTCGATGTCGCGCCTGGCCAGAGAGAACGTGTCCGCAGCTACTATTGAAGCTTGACGCGGCGAGTCGTTCAATACGCCTAAAAGCCTATTTCCGGACATATCAGACAAGTCTGAATAAACAAGGCGGTTCGCGTGACGCACCCTACGTCCGAAGATGGGGCGAAAGCCCACTTCACGGCATGGAGTAAGGAGATTCCATTCCGTAATCACCACTTCACTGGACGTGTCGGGGAGATGGAGCGGCTTCGCAGCGGCCTGTTCCGGGAAAGCGCGGCGGTGATCGACCAGCCCCCTCAGGCGCTGTTCGGCCTTGGCGGAGTGGGCAAGACCGAAATCGCCGCGGAGTACGCGCATAGGTACCGGGCCGACTACGAACTCGTCTGGTGGATCCGGGCCGAGCAGGAGATGGCCGTGGTGAACGCGCTGATCGCGCTCGGCCGGCGGATGGGGCTGCCCGGGTTCCGGGCGGAGGAACGCGACTCGTCCGCACGCCTGGTGATCGAGGCTCTAGAGAGCGGCGAGCCGTACCAGCACTGGCTTCTCATCTTCGACAACGCCAACAACGCGGGAATGATCTCGGACTACATCCCGCGCGGGCGCGGCCACGTGATCATCACGTCGCGGGACTCGCACTGGCGCAAGACGCTGGGCGTCGCCGGCATCGAGGTGGGGGAATTCTCTCCGGCGGAGACGCTGGAGTTCCTGGTCAAGCGAGTGCCCTCGTTCAGCCAGAACGATGCGGTGGCCACGGAACTCGCCAGCGAGCTGGGCCATCTCCCGCTCGCCGCAGAACATGCCGCAGCTTACATGATCGAGACCGGCACCTCTCCCGCCGAATACCTCGCCCGGCTCCGCGAGAACGCCCACGAACTGCTGGCCAGCGAGGTGGACATCCCGTATCCACTCGCGGTCGCCGCCACCTGGGGCGTCTCCCGGCAAGCCATCTCCGCGGAGGCGGACGACCTCTTCCAGCTGCTGTCCTTCTTCGCGCCCGAGCCGGTGGCTGAGGAGCTCCTCTTCCAACCTTCCCGCCTCCGTGAGCTCGCGCTGGACCTGGGACGCGCGATCAGGAACATCACCGAGTTCCGCACGGCCGTCCGCCAGCTGGCGCGTTTCTCACTGGTGAAGATCGACGGCGTGCTCAACGTGGTGCAGATGCACCGCGTGGTGCAGGCGGTCACCCGAGGGCGACTGCAGCGGGAACAACCCGAGCTGGCGCAGACCCTGGCGCACGCCGTGCACGCACTGCTCGCCGCCTCGGACCCGGGCGCTCCCGGCCGGGACGACAGCGACCCGCTGTACGAGCGCTCCCGCGCGCACCTGGTGTCCGCGGGCGCGCTCGACTGCCCCGACTCCGAGGTCAGGGACCTCATCATCAATCAGGTGCGGCGCCTGCACCGGCGCGGCGGCTTCTCCGAGAGCCTGGCCCTCGGCGAGCGCGCCCTGGAGGCCTGGAAGGGGCTGTTCGGGCAGGACGACCGGCAAACCCTGGCGCTCGCCATCGAAGTGGGCATCGCGACCCGCCTTAACGGCCAGTGGGAACAGGCGTACCACCTCAACTCCGACACTCTTCAACGTCTCAAGGCCTTCGGCGAGGATGACCAGATCTACCTGCTGTGCGCGCTCAGCCACGGCGTCGACCTCTGCGTCCTGGGTCGTTACCAGGAAGCCCTGGACAATGACCTGGCCCTGCTGCCCCGCTTCGAGCGGGTGTTCCGGCCAGAGCACGAGTCCACCATCCGGGTGCGCAACAACATCGCGGTCAGCATGCGCTGCCTAGGCCGTTTCGCGGAAGCCATGGAGCACGATCTGGAGGCCCTGCGGATCCGGGAGGGCAAGTTCGGGCCGAACGAGGACCAGACCCTCACCTCACGCTTCGCCGTGGCCCGCAATCTGCGCCGGATGGGCCGTTACGATGACGCGCTCGACATGATTCGCGAGGTGGACGCGCTCCTGGTGCAACTTGGCGCTCCCTGGGACGCGCTGCGCGTGTTTACCGCACTCGACCTGGCCATCTCCCTGCGCCGGGCCGGTTTCTTCCAGCAGGCGGCCGCGCAGGCGGAAGAGGCCCTGGCGAAGCAGACGGCATCGGCCGGGCCGGAGCACCGCATGACGCTCCTGGTGGCCACCAACGTGATCAACGACCGTCGGCTCACCGACAATCTGGCCGGCGCGGAGGAACTCGGCGAGCAGACGGTCGCCGGGTGGGCCAAGGCCGCCGGGGACCGGCATCCCAACACCTTCGCCGCCAGGGCCAACCTCGCCATCGTGTTGCGCGCCCGCGGCAACCCGCGTGGCGCACGGGAGCTGAACGAGCAGGCGCTCGCCGGATTCCGGGAGCATTTCGGGGACGAGCATCCCAGCACGCTGCTGGTCATGGTCAACCTGGCCAGCGATCTGGCGGGCATCGGCGAGGTGCGGCGTGCCCGCGAGCTGGGGGAAGCCGCCTACCAGGGCAGCGGGCGGGTCCTGGGCGAACGGCATCCCTGCACACTGGCGACAGGCGCCAACCTTTCGGTCGACCGGCTGGCCGATGGCGATGCGGAGGGAGCGGCGGAGCTCCGCGAATTCGTGCTCCAGGCCTACCGCGACGCACGGTTCACCGAACATCCAGAGGCGCGCCTGGCCCTCCAGCAAGGGCGGATCAACCTCGATATCGAACCGATGATGAACTGAGGACGCTCCTGCTCGCCAGTTCCGTCTCCGCACGCTGCCGGGCCCAGCCCGGCACGGCCTCCGTGAGCAGCGGGAAGATCCTCCCCCCGACGGCCTCGGCCAGCGCTCGCCCGGCGGGGGTGAGCGCGCCGGAGTCCAGGAGCATGGTGAGCACCTGCGCGGTGGCCTGCCGCCACAGTGCGTAGGCCGCCACGTTGGCGTTCGCGTCGGCGGTGGGCCCGTCCCGCCATTCGGCTCGATGGAACTCGCAGATCGCGGCATGTGCGTAGATCCCCTGCAGGGTCGCGGCCGCGTTCCTCGGGTCGTCGCGCCAAGGGACGGCAAAACGGGCTGGATGATCCGGTTCGGTGAGCGCGACGATCTCCTGGGTCGCGGCCAAGACGTGGTGCTGAAGTTCATGGTTGAAGGCGGCCGCCAGTTCGGCGGAACCGATCGGCGGCGACAGTGCAACCGCGCCGAAGGCTGCGCCCGAGGTGCCGCTGAACGCGTCCGCTGGCGAGGGCGAGTTGACCGGCACGATGGTGGTGATGAGCTCGGTGAGTGACGCGGCCGTACGGCCGTGCCGGGCGGCGAGCAATTGGAGGGCCTCACGACATAGCACCACCCACCGCGCACTCGTCATCGTCTCGGCGATGTCAAATCCGAAATGGCTGCGTAATGGCTCCCCCGTGTCCAGCCTGAATCCGCCGGATGCCCGCCGGCCGAGCGCCGCCACAAGCACCACGGGATCACCCCGACCCTCGGCTCGGAGTGTGTCCTCCGCCCAGGCACCCACCTGCGGAGACACCAGCACCGCCAGACCTCGATCGGTACGCCGTTCCAGCTCCTGCCACAATGCGCCAATCATCCGACCGGTGGGACTGGCCGGCCCGGACAAACGACGAATTACTTCGAGGAGGGCGATATTTCTACTCGCGATCGCCCTTTTGAGGCTGGTGATGAGCGGACCCGGCAGAACACCCGAGCCGATGATCGCCAATTCGGCGGCGGACAGCGAGTGCCGAACCAAGCCGTCGGTCATTGATCGTCATGACTGGGTTCGGGACAATCTGACCTGTTCCATCGATGCCCCGCCGGCCCTGTCGCCAAATGTCGCGCCAGCGACTCACGCAGCACTTCATCCGCTATCTCAACCACCTGGGCAAACAGCATCCGGCTAAGATCGACAAGCTTGGATTCGCCCATGGAATCCCCTGCGGCCATGTGGTATCCCCTTCTCGCGGTCGCAGTCCACCCCGCAAAGCACTCCACCCATTCCAACCGCGCCTGGGAAGAGGCGCAACGGGCAACTGGGCGCATCAGCGTACGCCCTGATGGTGTCATCGCCCTACGAAATCGTCCATAGAGCTCATATTTGCCGTGATTTCACCCACCCATCACGCTCGCACCGCCCAGGGATCAGGCCGATACGACAGAAGCATGCCACCATGTGGACTGATTCCGGACGAGCAACGGATGGGACCAGGGATTCAAGGTGTCCCTGAAGCTTACGAAGCTCAGCCTGGATCCACCGCTTGATTTCTGTGATCAATTCCCAGCCCAATTCCTCCACGAGGGCCGATTCCGCAGTTGAACGCAGTGTTTTCGGGCGTGGGAGGGCTGCCGCGCGCGGGTCGCGACTCGTC